>CAYLHN010000008.1:0-1171 GCA_964383455.1 uncultured Muribaculaceae bacterium
CTTCCTAAAACATCTGTTCACAGCTTGTAGCGTGCATTTAAATGCACGAAAATTCTTAGTGCCTCAGTGCCTTAGAACATTTTGTAATGGATTGCTTCGTTTCACTCGCAATGACGGTCTGTTCACGACTCACAATTCACTATTCACAGAAAAACTTAGTGCCCTAGTGCCTCAGTGCCTTAGAGCCTTTACCTTAGCTGAGACATTAATCGTAATCGGCATAATCGGTGTTGTTGCAGCGCTGACTCTGCCAAACTTAAATCACGCAACAGGTGACAAAGAAAAAGTTACCAAGGTTAAGAAAATATATTCTTCATTAACTGATGCTTTTGACCGTGCACAGGTTATTTATGGCCCATATGATGAATGGTTTAAAGAATATGATTGTACAAATGTTTCATTTCAATGTGCAGAAATTTTTGCAAAACGTGTAACTGAGTTTATGAAAGTATCAAAAGATTGCGCTGATAAAGATGGCTGTTGGTCTTCTGCTCCACTAATAGATATTGATGGTAGCGAATGGTATGAAAATTATCTTGAAGATTTACAAAATAATTTTCATTATATGGTTATTTTATCTGATGGTACAGCTCTTGCTTTTTATAAGTATGATGATATTACATGTCAAAAAATAAGGGTTGATATAGATGGTTCACAAAAGGGAAAAACTCAATCTGGTAATGACATATTTAGTTTTGGTGTGATTGATAACACTTTAGTTCCTGACTATGGTTATGATGATTATGACAATGATTATCTTAATGGTCATATGTCAGGTAATTATACAACTTTGTGGGTTATTGAACATGGCAATTTAGATTACTTAAAATGTCCTGAAGATTTAGATTGGGGCGGGGTTTATTCTTGTAAATAAATTTATGTTACAATCTGACAAGTGGTGAATAGAGTAATCCTTTTTTAATGCTAAAATTGTTTTGTATATAAAAAAAGGAGGATTTATTATGCAAAAATATGTATGCACAGTTTGCGGTTATGTTTATGATCCTGCTGTAGGCGATGAAGATAACGGTATCGCTGCAGGTACTGCGTTTGAAGATTTACCTGAAGATTGGGTTTGCCCTTTATGCGCTGTAGGTAAAGACCAATTTGAAGCAGAATAAGTTTATACAAGTAAAGTGGCGGGGGGGTGGTTTGGTTAAAGCGCACAAAA
>CAYLHN010000008.1:1181-11295 GCA_964383455.1 uncultured Muribaculaceae bacterium
TCCAACACTGCGGGGGGGTCTTCCACCCCCCCCCCCCCCGCCACTTTTTTATTTTATGTAAAATTTAGCCGATTACAGGAGGATTAAATACTCTTGTAGCTAAATCTTTATCAAGCATTAATAATGCTTTTTTATCGTCGCCGATTAATTTTAATTTTGCTAAAACTCCGCCAACGCTTGCTTCTTCTTCAACTTGTTCTTTCAAGTACCAGTTTAAGAAAATAATTGCTGCTCTGTCTTTTGTTTCTTCTGCAACGTCTAAAAGTGCGTTAATTCTTGAAGTTACATATTCTTCGTGTTTTAAAACTTCTTCAAAAATTTCTACAGGTGTTGTTCCGTGGAAAACAGGTTTGTCAATTGCTTCAAGTTTTACTGAACCGCCTCTTTCGCCTAAGTAGTCAAACATACCCATTGCGTGGGCGTGTTCTTCTTGTACTTGAATGTTAAACCAGTTTACAAAACCTGTTAATTCATTTTCTGCAAAGTAGATTTTCATTGCCAAATATAAATATTCAGAATACAATTCCTTGTTAATTTGGTCGTTAAAAGCTGCTTCTAATTTTTCATTAATCATTTATAAATCCTCCTTAATTTAACTTTGATTATAAAACTTTAAAATATTTTGTAAATATCCTATGGATTTACGCTTTGTCCATATTTTCTATAAATGTTTTCCAGCTGTACATTACAAAATTGTCTAATATCGTTGCGGATGCGTACAGCCATAACAGCATTGTGTTTTGGCATTTAAATAAGCAAAACAAAATAAATAAAGTTAAGAGTGTTTTTGTTGTGTGGACATAAACTGTTCCGATATTTCCCAGTTCTTCAATTTGGTCTTTTAATATAAGGCTCCCTGTTGTATGTTTCATTAAATTTTGAACGATAATTGTTAAAAATAAAGAAAGCACAACTACTGCCAGCTTTGCTATAACGCAGGCGGTAAGAACTTTTAATGTCCAATCAAAAATATTAATGTATGTCAGCCAAGCAAAAACGGCAATAATTGATGTAAAAATGATTCTTTTCATATAAATCCTTTATTTTAAAGTTAACACAAATATCTTATATTCGAAAATTAAATTTTATTATTGTAAAGTTTTTTAATTTTTCTTTTAAAATTTGGCAATTTAAATTTTTAGTGCTCTTAATTTCTATGTAGGAAGATTTATGTGTAATTCATTTTCAGATGCATATTCGTTAATACTTGATTCAAGAGATTTAATAAAAGGTAATCGTACGAAATTACCCGAAGTTATTTTGGGCGCAAATAGTGTTCTTACAGCGTTAGGAAGAACAAATACATCTGTTGGAAGAACTATCAAAAAAGGTTATGATACTTTTGCAAAAAACGGGCATGAAAAGTTTTCCAAAATAGCAGAAAAGAACCCTAATCCGATAAGATTTGTTATGGGTATAACTGATTGTAAACTTCATAAAGAAGGTAATTGGGTTAAAAAATATGTTCCATATGTTGCAGGTTTCGCAGCTGATTTAGCAGTAGAAGCTTTAATGAGCGGCAAAAAAGGCGCTAAAGTTTTGAATTCTATTTCAACAAAAGTTTCAGATACTTTGTGTAAAAGTCAAAAAGCAAAAGAAACAGTAAGTAACCTTGTCTCAGGCGTTTTATATCAAGTGGTTGCAAACGCAGTTGAAGATAAAGTAGGACAACTTACTGATAAAGCAGTAGACAAATTTCAAAAACAAAAAGCAGAGTAAATTTTTAATACAAAATTATACATCCGAGTTTATAAACAATAAAAGACACAAACCAAGCGATTGCACATTGCATTAGAATTACAAGGCAGGCGTATCTTTTGCCTAATTCACGTTTTACGGTTGCAATTGCTGCGACACAAGGGGTATATAATAAGGAAAATACTAAAAATACGAAAGCAGTTAATTTTGTAAAATAATTTGGTAATTGAGAAACATCACCGCCAATAAGTACTGTTAATGTACTTACAACGCTCTCTTTTGCCATAAATCCGCTTATAAATGCGGTAGAAATTCGCCAGTCGTTTATCCCAAGAGGTGTAAATATTGGTACAAGCAGATTCCCGATATCAGCAAGAAGACTTTGTGATGAATCTGCAACTATATTTAATCTGCAATCAAATGTTTGCATAAACCAAATTATAATTGTTGCCCAAAATATTATTGTAAACGCTTTGGTTATAAAATCTCTTGATTTTGTATATATCAATCGATAAACATTTGATGCGTTAGGAAATCTGTAATTTGGCAGTTCCATTACAAACGGAACTGGATTACCTTTAAATACAAACAGTTTCATAATATACGCTAATATAATTCCAACAATTATTCCGATAAGGTATAAGCTTATAACAACTAAAACTTCGTTTCTTTTGAAAAATGCTGCAGTGAAAAAGGCATAAATAGGAAGTTTTGCAGAACAGCTCATAAATGGGGTTAAGAATATGGTCATTTTTCTGTCTCTTTCTGACGGAAGTGTTCGCGATGCCATTATTGCAGGTACACTGCATCCAAATCCTATAAGCATAGGAACAAAGCTTCTTCCTGATAAACCTATCTTTCTGAGTGCTTTATCCATCACAAATGCAACTCTTGCCATATATCCGGTATCTTCAAGAATTGATAAAAAGAAAAATAAAACAATAATTATCGGTAAAAAGCTCAAAACGCTTCCGACACCTGCAAAAATCCCATCAATTATAAGAGAGTGGAAAGTTTTGTTTAATCCGTATGAGGTTAGCAATTTATCAACAATATTTGTAGTAAATCCTATCAAATTTTCAACTATATCTGACAAAAATGTACCGACAGGGCCGAATGTCAAATATAAAATAAATGCCATTATGCATAAAAATGTTATAATTGCCGTATATTTCCCTGTTAAAATTTTATCGAGTTTATTGGATAACTCATATTCTTTTGTGTAATTGGGTTTTGAAACATATTTTTTACAAATGTTTTCAATAAAATTAAATCTCATATCAGCGAGAGCGGAAACTCTGTCTTGTTGGGTTTCTGTTTCCATTTGCTGAATTTGCTTTTCTATTGTTTCAAGTTCATTGTTGTCAAATCTTAGAGCTTGTTTAATTAAATTATCATCTTCAACAAGTTTTGTTACAGCGAATCTTACCGGAATTTTTGCTGCTTTTGCGTGGTTTTCTATTTGCGATATTAAAGAATGAAGACATCTGTGTACGCCGCCTTCTTTTCCGTCACTTTCAATGCAAAAATCTAATCTGTTTGGAAGATTTTCATATCGGGTAACATTAATTGCGTGTTCAACTAATTCTTCCAATCCCTCATTTTTTGCAGCGGCTATCGGGACAACAGGAATACCTAAAAATTTTTCAATACCATTAATGTCTATACTTCCTGAATTTGCTTCTATTTCATCCATCATGTTCAATGCTATCACCATAGGAACATTCAATTCCATTAGCTGCATTGTCAGAAAAAGATTTCGTTCAATATTTGTTGCATCAACGATGTTTATAATTCCGTCAGGTTTTTCATTAAGAATAAAATCTCTTGTTACTATTTCTTCGCTGCTGTATGGAGAAAGTGAATAAATGCCCGGAAGGTCGGTTATCATAATATTTTTATTCTGTATTAAATTTCCGTCAGTTCTGTCAATCGTTACTCCGGGAAAATTTCCGACGTGTTGATTTGAACCTGTAAGTTTGTTAAAAAGAGTTGTTTTTCCTGAATTTTGATTTCCTATTAGCGCAAATTTTAGTTTTGTTTTAAGCGGAGCTTTTGTTTTTTTATTTATATACAAAATGTTTTCTCCGATTTGAGAGTGTTCAATTTCTTCAAAATGAATTTTTTGGCGAATAAATTCGTGTGCGGTGTGAATGTCGCCTACGATTATTTTTGATGCGGTTTCTTTTCGTAGTGTTAATTCGTATCCTCTTAATCTGAATTCTAAAGGATCTCCAAGAGGTGCTTTTTTTATCAATGTAACTTCTGTACCCGGAGTTAAGCCCATATTCAAAATGTGTGAACGTAAAGCTTTGTCTTCATTATTTACAGATATTATTACTGCATCTTGTCCTGCGTTTATTTTGTCCAGCGTAATATTTTTTGTTGAAATTTCTGTTTCTTCGTTCATTTAACCAAAACTTTTAAATATATATGTTATTCGTGCGAGTATATTATAAATTAATAGAAAAATTTTTTCAATAAACCGGTTTATAGTGGATATTATAGGTTAGTTTAAGTTAAGATTTTTTGATGCTCGGCAGAGTGCCACTGGAGCAAAAACAAAAAAGACTTACATAAGTAAGTCTTCAAAGATTGCTCCAGGCCAGACTTGAACTGGCACTGAGTTATTCGCCCAATCGGATTTTAAGTCCTAAAAATAGGGGTTTTGAGGGTTTTGAATAACCTTTTTAAACTTGCCTAAAATTACAATATAATAATGTTTTTTAAGTTTAAACAATTTCAAACAAGTTTATCAAAATTTAATTTCAAGTGGGGAAATAGTGGGGAAGAAATTTATATAAGATTTTTTAATATAATATTTTTGAACAAAATGTTATTTTTATGAACAATTTTGTGTAATTACTGAACAAATTTGTAAGAAAATGAACAAAAAGTGTAAATTTTGAACAAACTTAAAATTACGATATTTTAAAATCGTAAGAGATTTTACAGATAGAAACGAAACGAAGTGGGTAAAAAATAATTTTAAAAATTGAAGCATTTTTTGGGCTCACCAGACCCTCGGCTCTTCATTTTGAAACACAGTACCTTTTGCGGTGTGGGTTTTCGGCTTGCGAGCATTTTAAGGGCAGTAGGAGGCTCAAGAACGAGAGTTAAAATTTTGTACCTATAATTTATCCTAAATTACAATTAACCCAAGTAGGTTTTTAAAACCTGTGGAGAGAATGAATAAATAACCGCAGTAAAGAAATGTTTTTATCATGTAGTTATAAACTTTGTTATAAATATGTCGTAATAGTTAAACAATTAGATGTAAAGACTTGATTAATAAAATATGTGGAGTGATAAATGTATGTGCAGGCATGAATTAATAAGGAGCGAATACTATGGAAAAAGATAGAACATTATTTGGAACAAAGGTTATAGATTTAAAAAGTGATAAACAAGCATTAATATTATATACCTGGAAGAATGTATTTGCTGATGGTGTAATAGACTTTGCAACTTGCGTTGATAAAGACGGCAAAAAATACAATATTTCATTAGATAATTTGACACAGTTTGATGTAGAATAGATGAATAGGAACTGTTAAAATGATAATAAAGAATAAGAAAACAAAAGAGATAGATGAAATCCAATATAATGATTTCAAAAATAAATATAAAAAAGAGATAACAGAAGCATTCGAGAGTTACAAAAGAACTCAATTAAATAAGCAATACTACACTTATAACAAAAACAATTTATTAGAGCAGGATTTTTTCTTTAATTTGCAATGGAACTTTAATCACTTTGGAATGTCCAATTGGTATATTGAAAGAATGTAAAACACACAAAAAAAGACTACAATCTTTATAAAAGAAAGTAGTCTATTAGTGAAGTAGGATAAAACTTTTTACAAACGTTGCAAGTACCAACGCACTTTAGTTCTGATAAATTTTCCTATGTCGTTCTGTTCAACCCATGAATAAGGTGGAAGATAAATTATATCTATTTTCCATGCACTTGATGTGTTAGGGTGCTTTAAACCAAATTCATAATGCGTAAGCACTGTATCAGGTGTTACTTTAATGTCATATTTTTTGCAGAGTTCTGCAACCAATTTAAAACAAGATTCACATTGTTTTGCGGTTAATGGGTATTTAGTTTTTTTAATATTTACTCCATTAGGAACATACATACCGCACATTGCTACACCAATTGAGCCTGTATTGCCACCGCCGGTATGAGCAGCATAATTTGCATCGTTGCAATTTTCGTTATCTTCAGGTCTGTGATTACAAGGCAAAACTTTACCTGAATCCATTACAGCATAATGATAACTGTCTAAAATTTTAGTATTAATATTATAACTTCCGCCAGTCCAGTGTATAATAATTCTTTTCATATATTAGCCTCGTGCTTTTATAATCATATCTAATTTCTTGTCCATGCTGTCTAATTTTTTATCCATTTTGTTTTCAATGAATTCATCTTGTGCTGAAATATAATCTTTTAATTCGAGTTTTAAATTTGCTAAATCTAAACGTGTAGCAAAATAATTTGACTGTATAATAACAACGAATACAGCCACAGCAATAATAATGTTTTCTTTCGTTAAAATTTTGTCCATAATCATCATATCCTTATTTCTTGTGCTAAATTTTTACTAAAAATCATCATTTTTAACCTCTTGAATTTTGTTATCAAGAATGTATTTATACCAGTGAGCCGGGGTAATGCACCAAGCCGGCAGTTCAAAATATTCCTTAATCGGATAGTATGCTCTTGCTATATATTCTGAACAAATTAAACCTTGTCTATCCTCTTGCTTGCCGTTATTCTTCTTTATTCCTGCAAGCATAAGGTCTTTAATTGAAGCCATTGCATATTGCTCACCTAATAACTCATCAAGTACCTTAAAATCAAGGTCAATTTGATAGAACTTATATTCTTTAATTGCATCATTTTCAACAAGTTTAAATTTGTCTTGTTTATAATGTCGTACTCCCGAATTTAAACCAAGTTCTAAACGTGCTGTGTGAGTGCTTTCATATATAAACCAATCGCCAAGCCTATATACAAGTGCAATAATATGTGTAGGAACTTTATTAACATTAGGACAATAAACCTTTGAATATTTTGCTATTTTTTTTGCAATTAATGATGTGCCAAATTGTAGTCCTATGTAAGTTTTTTTCTTGTTAAATTTTTCAAACATAATAAATTCCTTTATTTATAAGACGAGAAGGCTTGTTGCGTAGCCTTCTCGAAGCCTTGCCACCGCAACGGCATTAAGACGTTCTCTAGTGAACTTTTACGCTTTTGTACTTCAAGCAACTTATAGTGTTTTACACTAGGCGAGTTTATGTCTATTTTTATACATTTTGCTTTTCTTTTGTAATTGCTGTTGCAACTTTGCGTTTAATTTCTTTTCAACTTTTGCACCTGATTTAGCAAGTTTTTCTCTTACATCTTGTGGTACTTGTTCGGCAGGTATGCCTTTTGTTTGTGCGTAAGCAAGAGCAAAGTTTATTACCGCAAGATTGACTGCAACTCTTAAATCATCAGCTTTTGAAAAGTTATCCCATCTCTGCAAAACGTTAGATACAATAAAATCTTCAATATGTTCACGGGTATCGTCAATATTAAATATTATTTTCTTAAACATAATTACCTTTCGTAAAAGCGGAAACATTTGGACATTCGCCACCACCAAAAAGGTTTTTATTTTCCGCTTTTTGAACATAACCATTTGATTATGCGATTATATATTGAGTGTAACCCCAACGTGGTAAGACCTAGAGCGTAAGCCCAGGCTTATACTATTGTTGAGCTTGTTGCTGTTTATATTTTAAGTTTGCCCATCTTATTTGGAAGTCCATCTCAAAATCTAACCATTGTTGCAAAGTCATATTAACAGGTGGGTTAAATTGATGTTGTATTAACCACTCTTCCGTACATTCTTCTGCTTTTGCAAAATCAGGTTTTTCGTAGAAGATTAATAGTAAAGCAATCTGTTCTGTCATACCTTGTGCATCACGAACATACTTATCAACAAGTTCTATTGTTTGTGGAGCATTGGCATAACCATGAGGAACTTGCCTATACCAAGCATTATTACCTTTGGAATCTTTCATAGATGTTTCTATAAATTCTGCTTCAAAGTTATCTTGTCTCTTTTGTACCTGTTCTTTTTCATAATCAGGATTTTTAACAAGTTCACCATCAACAATAATATAATTGCCATTGTAATTATAATCTTCAGGTAACTCTTTAACCTCTAATTGTGGATAATGTTCTTCAAGATATTGTTTATTATTAATTATAGGACAGTCCACACATTCATTTGTTATTATGTAATAATTCATTTTTACTCCTATATAGATTTTTTAAACGGTATAAAAATTGTATATACAGCTGTTCCTCTATTACGGTACCTTAATGTCATTCCTTTAACCATTGGGAAAAATACACTTTCATTATGTGACGTACCCCAATAACTTCTGACAGCGCTTAAAGAGTAATTAACAACATTGTCGGATATTTCTGCAATAATATCACCAGTACCCGCCGCATCAACAACAAGTATACCATCATCTACTGACGTATATAATGCCCATGTACCGTCGGTTGATGTTGTTGATATTATACTTATGTTATCAAAATCAAGCTCATGTGTATACTGTATTATATTATTTACGCCAGTTGCACTTAAATTACTAAGGTCATTGTTTGCAAGATTTGATATATCTTGATGAGATGTTAAGTATTGACTGTGTGTATGAACAGGATTTGAGCCTAAATCATCATTAAAATCACTTAAATTTGTCGGTAAATTTGCTAGTGGAACTTTTGCATTTGCATCTAAACCCGCATAGCCATTCGCTTGATTTTTTTCGTGGCGAAGTTGATAATTTTCCCAAGATTCATATACAACGGTTACGTTTGAAGGTACATCTTTTAATACAAGTTGTTCAACAAAGCTTGGTTGTAAACCTTGTCCTGATGTTATTGTTAAATCAAGATAGGTTGCAGCAGCACACATAAGAACATCATCACTGTCATACAAACCTATTTCTGTGATAACGTTTCCTTGCAATACAGATGTAGGCACACTGATAGATATTAATTTACCGCCACCGGCATAATCTGAAGCCGTAAAACCTACATATCCTGTTGTTGTTTTGTCATATATCGGATTTATTAAATCAGTTGTTGCATGTGTTGGTTGTAATTCTCCGGTTCCTAATTTCACACTCCAACCTGTTAAATCTAATGTATCTTCACCGGATATTATAAAATCGTTAATAAACGTTGAAAAACTGTCAGTTGTGACTGAGTAATAAGTAGTTGTCATTTGTATTTCCCCCTAAATTTATTCTTCTGCCAAATGTAAGTAAGTAACTTTGTGTTTTTTATAATATGAAACACAACTTGAAGGCGTTAACAATTCGTTGATTATTTCTATTGCATCACACTTTCTCGTAATTGGTTTTAATTTTTTGATAATTTTATCAAAACTGTCTATTAAAATCTGATCCACGGCTACGTTTATATTTTTAATTGCAATTTTAAAGTGATATTGTAGTCCGCTGTACTCAAACCACTCTTGAATTTGTGCTGAATTATAAACGTTTGCAATATAATCTGAAATTACTTTTGCTGTGCCTTTATAGATTTTGAAATAAAAAGCCTTTAATAATGCGTTTCTTTTTTGAGTTATACTCCAACTTTGTTCATAAAAATCAACGTTTAATTCATGTGCCATAAAATCACACTCGTTAACATTCAGACTTTCAATTCGTGAGAATAATCTTATTCTGACAATTTTTTCAATAAACTTAGGGAAGATAGTATTAAAAGCACTTGCTAAACATTTAATATCAACGTCATCTCTGAAATTTTCCGGAAATAATTGTAATAAATTCAAATTGGTTAAATTCATTATTCCAAACCTTTATAAACAATATTAATACTTGTACATTTAGGTACTTCGTTGGCATTAGTAACGGCATAAGTCGGAGTTGTAACATTAAGACGTTTTGCACCTGCCAACTTCACTCTTTTTATGAGTTCATCAGGGTTAATATCTCTGCCAAGTTTCGCTTTTTGCCATTTTGCGTAATCCTCAACAGCATTTGTAACTTCCGTTTGTATTGTTGAACGTGCTGAAATATCCTTTTCATCAATGTAGTATTCAAAATTAATGGTATAAGATTTTTCTGTCGGTGCAATACATACAACTTTGTCTGATAAAGGTCTTATATTGTTATCTGATAAATAATTTTGCAATGAGGTTAAAAACGCACTTGAAGGAATAGTTGAATTTGTTAATAACGGATAAATATTAACAATACCACCTCTTGTTAAATGAAATTTAAACTTATCAACAGGTTTTGTAAAATTTAACGTTAAATCAGTTCCGGACAAATCCAAAGTGTAACTTGAAATGTTTGAACCTGTTGTTGA
>CAYLHN010000008.1:11305-31466 GCA_964383455.1 uncultured Muribaculaceae bacterium
CGTCTGCTAAATTTACTGTTTTTGTTTCTGTTTTGGTTACACCACTATCGTCATAATCGTATTCAAGAGTAAAACTATCATCAGGACTTACAGCAAGAACATCTATAATTGACGGTGAAAATTCTTTTGCTTTTGCAATATATGCATCTTTTGGACCTGCAACAGAATAACCGTCAGGTGTATTATAAATTAATCTTGTATATTCTTCATCTGTTACGGTAACACCACCTGAAGATGTATCAGTATTTATAACGGATTTAACCCACGGAAGTGAATCTGTATGTGTGGTTATTGTTCCGGCAATAAAACCATTACCAATTTCACCGGCTTCAGTACAAGTACAAATTGCCGTTACATATTCATCACCAACATCTGCAATAGTATCTTCATTTACTGCAAAATATATGTTATCAACTGACACTCTGTTACCTGCAGGAATAGTTCTTGTTTCTGCCAAAGGTCCGTCAAATAAAAATTTCATAGTAACAACTGCAGCCGTATCACTCGGCTTGTCAACTGAACAACGAGTTAAACCTATTTGTCTTAATGCTTCACCTGTCGCATATTTCAATGAACCTTGTTTGTACTCCACATCAGAAGCAATTAAACCTAATAAAACGGCATAAACCATTGTTTGTAAAATAATAGTTTCTTTATCTGCAGGCATTAAATTAATTTCTTCGCCAGTTAATTCTTTGTATGTTTCTTCATAAGATTGAACTGCTAATTGCATAAGTGTATCTGCATCTGTATCAATTAAACTCACATCAGGTGCATTTTGTAATTCATCAATTTCTGACATCTTATTTCCTTTCTCTTGCTCGTTCGCATTAAACGGGAACTTCGCTTAACAACTGCAACAAAAACTGTTTTGCAGTTGTCAAAGCTTCGCCCTCTGCTCACTCACGCTTCTCACTCCCTTTACTTCAAACTAATCTTAATAGCAGGTGTAAACATCTCTAAATTATCAGTTGTAACCTTTTCACTTTGCATAAAGTTTATTTCTTCAACTTTAAACCCCGGAAGATACTTTTTTATTTTTCTTATAACTTCGTTTCTGTAAAGTTGCTTGGCAACAGGATTTGTTTTATCCAAAAAAGAATAATCTATCCCAAAATCTCTATCCAAAGCCAATGAACCAACAGGAGTATTAACTAAATTTGCCGCTTGTTTTAAATATCTCTCAGGAATATCACCTATAATTTCAGCATTTTCTAATTGCATTTTATATCCTTTACTACTTGATTATATTCATCATTGTGTCCATTGCCGCAGTTTTTACATAAGAATTGTAAGCACCTCTCATTGCTGACCTTGCTATAGTCCTTGCTTTTGCATAAAACTGAATTCCTTTTTTAAGCATTGATAATGTGTTTGTTACTGTATTTGGCTGAAAATTCTGATCGCTTATATATTCTTTTAAAGTTACATTGACCGTGGCTTTATAGATATAACCATTTTTATAGATTATATCGTAGGCTTCGCTTAATGAAGATATTTGCCATTTATCAACACCAAAAGGTTTATTGCCGACTGTAAAATCTAATGGTGCTGCTTCTATTTGATATTGGTTTAATTTAGCAAGGATTTCTTCTACCGTATAAGAAAAATCGTGTTGAAGTTCCATTGTGAATGTTAAATCATCAAGGTCATTTCCTAAAAATTCTGTAAGTGGTTTATTTCCTATTACTTCATGATTATGAAATCTGTTTTGAACAGTATGCGTTAAATCTTTGAATGTAAGATTTTTAAATGTTGATACTGTAAAAACAATATCACCTAAACTTCCTAATGACATAGTTTGCTCCATTATTTTGGTCCTGTTGTATCTGAGCCTTGGTTTCCGTTTCCGTGTAAATGCGAAATTAAACTTATTGAATTTGATGTAACATCAGTATCTGAACTTATTGTTTTTGCACAATTTAAAGAACCACTGTTATCGACATCATCTGTTATAAGTTTTATATGTTTTGCGTTAATTGTTAGTGTTTCAGTTTTATCATCAAAGGTTATTAAACCTTTTGAACGTAATTTTTTATACCAAATATCTCTTGTAATTGAACTGGGCGGTGTTTGAAAACTCCAAAATTTGCCCAACACAAAGCCGTCCTTGCAAAACGGAAGAAAAAAGCAAAGAACGGTGTCTTTCAGACTTGGCATATCATATTCATAACCAAAAGAAAAAACAGACAAAGTTTGTGCTTCATCATCACGATCAAAAAAAGTTACCTGAACGGCTCCTTCTTCATCATAAATTGCTGTTACTGTGCCAAGTCTTATTATATGTTTTATTATTGATTCAAGTATCATTTTTGCTCCTGTGGTACTCGAACTTTACAAGTTCTGCGTTCCTACGTCGCTGATATTATGTTTCGCAACTACTCCGCCGATTCACCATCGCCGTGCGTGTTGCTCACATCGGCTTACGCTTAATATCCTAATATCTTATGAACTTTAAAATCAGCAGACGTTGGTGAAATATTTTGCGTAATATTATCAATATAATAAATACCTTCATATTGACCGCAGTCAACAAGTTCAATTGTTTCGCTGGCATGAAGTGTTGTTAAACCCGGAAGAGAAAAACTGCCGTTAAAATCTTTTATATTTTTTTCTCTAATTCGGTGTTTGCAAATTTCTAATGCTTCTGCTTGCGTTTCAACTGAATCGTCTAAATTTAAAGTTTTATTCCCCTTTGAATTTGGCACTTTGTATGTTGCCTGAATAAGTACACCTTTTGATGTTTTGTATTTCAAAACTGCTTTATCATAACCGCAATCAGTTAAACAACGATTAAAATCACCATTCAGCATATCTTTTGCCGAAATTGTTTTAACAGGTTTTTTCTTTTCATATACACTTGGTTCGAATACAACAATTTTATTATTGTATAATTTCAAGCAATAGCCGTTATTTTGGCAGATTGTATTTTTTATAAAATCAAAATCGCTCTGTTTGGATTGTTCAATTTCTTTAAATTTTTTATCTGTTTCAATGTCAATTGCGACTTCAAAATTATACCTTTGTGCAAAAAGTTTTATTAGTCCGGAAGTCGTTGCATTTTTAAAAATTTGTGTTCTTATTACATCTCTAAAATTAGTATTTGCCGGAAATGAAATTCCTTTTAAACTAAAAGTTGATGGGTTAAATGAATGTTTTGGTTCATCAACATAAAATGTTCCGTAATCAATTGCAAATTTTTCTTCTGCTGAATTCCAATTGTATGAAACGGCTTTTGCTTTTAACGAATCACCCGGATAGCATATCCAATCGTTAAGCCATTTTTTATTAATATCCATTAAAGTAATTTCAATTTCATCAGCCGAGCCGTCAGCGGCATCACTTACACTCATTGAAATTAAATCTTGATTTATCCATTGAGATATATCCGTTCCTTGATAAATTATTTCCGGAAGAACACATCTTGTTTTTGGTTCATAAGTTTCCATTTTTTGCTCCTGTGGTACTCGAACTTTACAAGTTCTGCGTTCCTACGTCGCTGATATTATGTTTCGCAACTACTCCGCCGATTCACCATCGCCGTGCGTGTTGCTCACATCGGCTTCGCTTATTTTTTGCTCCTATGGTCATAAATAGTCTTGTTCGTTCGCATTAAACGGGAACTTCGCTTAACAACTGCAACAAAAACTGTTTTGCAGTTGTTAAGGCTTCGCCCTCTGCTCACTCACGCTATCTCCAAGGACAAGCAGGATTTTCTGACACTTCCGTTGTATCAATATCAGGAATTTTTATTGATACGTTAGCAGAAAAAAATACTTGTTGTGCTAATGTCGGATTTGCTAAAATTAATTTATTCACAAAAGTTTCTTTTTTATAGAACTTTTTGCTTATAATATCCCAAGTATCGCCTTGAACTGTTTTATATATTGTTAGCATTAAAATGAGTATCCTAATCTTTGTTTTTGTCTGAAATATGCATCAATTTGTGATTTTATTGACGGCATTGTAGAATTTATTGCACCTTGTACAGTATTAGAATCCGCTGAACCGGCAAAACTCATGTTAAATGTGCAATTCAAATTAACCCCTGCTATTGCACCTTGGGTGGATTTATTATGTGATAATATTTCAGACCCTCTTGGTAAATTTACAATTTCTGGCCCATTTTCACCAACCCATGTTGAACCGCCAACAAAATAACGAGAACCTAAAGCATTATGTTGTTGAACATTTGATTGTGGTGTTTGATTTTTATCACCATTACTTTTTATGTGGAAGAATTTTTTTGTCGCTTCTATTGCTTTTTTTGTCCATTCACATATATCTTTCCAGTGAATAATAATTTCAGTAAGTGCGATTACTAATAAACCAACACCTGTACCCATAATTGCATATCGCAGTGCTCTGTTTGCCCATACTGCTGCCCAAGTTTCTTTTGCCCATAATGATATAACACCCGGAATACCTTTCATTATCATTAAATATCTGCCAAAATTATTTGTCGCAATTAAACCTTCGGCAGAGGCTATCATTATAGATTGTCCAAGATGTTTAATTAAATCTATTGTCCCAACAGTTACAATAGTGCCAATAACGCTGCCTAAACCTGCTAAAATAGGTATTGCATTATTTGATACAAATTTAACAACGTTAGATATAAACTTATAAAAACCTTGTGCGACTTGAATTGCTTTTGTAAAACCTGATACAATTTCATCACTATGTTCTTGCAAAAATTTATTTGCGGTCTGCAAAATTTTCGTATAATAAGGTAAAACTTCCATACCAAGGTCTGCTTGTAAATTTTTGATTGATTCACCAAAACTTCTTTGTTGATTTGCTGCACCTTGCAAAGTTTTTAAATAATCTCCATGTGAATTTTTGGTTCTGTCAAGCACAAAACGATAACGAAGCATAACCTTTTCAGCCTGTGTCATATCCTTCATTTTTTTTCTGATGCCTATAGAATGAGCATATTCAAGCAAGTTTGCTTCATTCATTACAACACCTAAGTTGGTGAGGGCTAAACTTTGACCTGTAAAAATACCGGATAATGCATTTGTCGTTTGTTCAGAGGACATATTTTTAAATGATGCCAAATCTGCACCTAATTGAGTTAATCTCATAGACATTTGTGCTGCTTGTTGAGAATTAATACCCATACTGGTTGCCATATCACCAAATAATGCAGCAGTATCAAGAGCTGTTTGTTGTGCCAAACCCATTGATGAAGTTGATGTTTTTGCCCAATTAAAAACAGAATTTGAAGAGTTTTTAAAAACTTGTTCAACTTTGCTTTGTGTTTCTATTAAATCAGAAGCCGCATCTATCCAAGTTTTGAAATTGCTTTTAACATAGTTAACCGTATTACCAACAACACTTGTTATAACTTTTGCACCTAAACCAAAAACACTCATTTTTGCAGCAGTTGATATTTGTTGAAGATATTTGCAAGCATTATTTGTTGCTTGTTTAAGTTGCGGTGTTTCTTTTCCACCAATAACAAGGTCTGTTCTATATTCTTTTCTGTTATTTGCCATTAGATACCTTTCTCTTGAAAACTTTAACCTTTTGTGTTATAAAGAATTTATGTCAATGATTTTTTTTGGAATTATATTAATTTTAGTAATTTGTTTATTTGTTGCAAAAATATCACTTAAAGCAGGTATTTACGGAGATAATTATGTAATCGCTAAACCAATAGGCGAGTTATCAAAAAAATATCCATTTTTATATTTGAAATTAGATATTAATAAAATAACATTTGCAAATAATAATCATTTTCAAAAGATTATTATTCAAAAAGGGTTTGATGAAATTTCAAGCGTTAAACTTATTCAAAATGATTTTTCAGTTTGTTTAAATAATAATATTGTTTATAATTTCAAAATACCTAAAATAAATTTAAAAATGCTTGAAAGAATGTTATCCCAACTCCAAGAATATAAAAATAGTTTAGTTAAGTAATTATTTTATTACTTTAAGTCTTTTTAATCTTTCAATAGTTTTACTTAAAAAAAGAATATTTTGTTTACGATAGTATTCAAGGCTTGTATTTGTTATAAGGCATAAAGATAAACATAATTCTTCTAAATTTTCTATCTGTTCAAAATCTGTTATGCCGATTCGAATAAAAAACCTGAAACGGTTGCTTTTATTCTTGTTGCATTTGATATTTTAAGAGTGCTGAAAAATTCAAAAGGTAAATTAGTTGCCCTTTGAGCGACTAATAAACAAAATGTTGTGTTAAATTCTTTCATTGGATCTGCTTGTTTCATTTGTGCAAACATGCCTTCACAATAGGATAAATCCTCTGCTGTTAAATCGTCTAATCCTGACAAATCTATTTCTGTGTATTCTTTACCTTCAAAAATATGCGGTCTTGCAAATTTTACAATAAAAGATAATACGTTTTCTGTATGAGTTTGTGTTTCAAGTTTTTTTGTCATAATTTTTTGCTCCTATAAGTTACTTATTGTGTCTTGGATTATTGCTTTACTCGGACAAGCACAAACTTCACTACGTTGCCGTTTGTTTTGTCCTCGATAATTCGAGTTTCACTCTACGCAAAATCCGCTTTTTGCTCTCAAATGAGGACCCTCTCAAAGAAAATCTTATATTGAGGGTTCCTCATAGGAGCGAGAATTAGTATTCCATTGCAAACGTCTTGGATTTACTCCACGCTCGTTGCTGTCGTTGACTTCACTACGTTGCCGTCAACTTCGCACTCGCTATCCGAAATTTTATTCCGTCCGTAAATCCGCTAAATCATTGATTTAATTTCTAATAATTGATCTTTACCATTGATAACAAATTTATTGTTCAATTTGTCTAATTCAAAAAGAACAACACCGTCAAATTCTTGTTTATAGTAAAGAACTTCCATTTTAACGGAACTATCCATTGATTTACTGCTTTCAGCAGTGCCGACAGTATAACCTTTTTGTGTTCCGCCGATAGTTATTTTTAATTGCTTTTGTCTTATTTTTTGAGTTGACGGATCTCTGTCTTGAACTGCTGCTCTTAAAAATAACATTGTGCCTGCTGAATCTAATAAGTCAGCAGCATTTTTATCCATTGCTTTGAATGGAATTTCAACCTCAGCAGAACCAAAAGCACCAGGTGATGATGATTCATATTCACCTAAAATACCTGCTCCACTTACAGTGTTTGTTATTGGATCAAATGTAGGTAATGTTACGTTTGAAATACCAATAAATCTATCATTACCATTGTATAAATTATATTGTGAAATTTGTTCTAACATTTTTAATTACCTCCAAATAATCTGTTTTGTAAACCCTCGACATCAAATTCAAGGATATTTTCAATATCATTCATTGGCGGATAGCAAGACAAGAATTGGTGGAAAGTTATTTTTCCTGCTAACAAACTTGTTGCAGGGTTTTGGTTTTCTTCAAATTCCATGTGTGCATCTGCAATTAAATCGTTTTGTGTAAATGCTGAAACTCTTATGTTTTCAGTGTCTAAAATGTTATCAATCCGTTTTCTTGACATACATTTATCGATTTTATTGAAATGAGTTAAAACAAAGGTGTTGTTCCAATTTGTGAAAATTGTTCTGATTGCTGAGAAATAGTCTTTAACATCTCTGTTTCCAGGATATGCAGCAGTGTAAACACCCCAGTTTTTCCATCCTTGCCAATTTAAGAATGTGCAAACTCCTTGTTCATTCAATACATTAGCCTGTTTTATGTTTAGGTTTACTTCTGTGCCGTCTGCAAGGCAAGCACCCTGAATACCGGCATCAACATTTGACGGATAATCACAAGGGAAACCGTCAATTTGACCTGCTACAAGACTTGCATATCTTGCACCAAGTTGAATTGATGAATGGAATATATCACTTCCGATTTTAACTTTCGGCCAGGTTAATAACATTTGCTTATCTGTGTAAGAATTGTCATTTTTCCAAGTGCCAACTGCATCATAAGTTTTAGCAGTGCTTGTATCAGCATCACAAATATAGTTCGCTTTAAATACACCATTAATATCTGCAGCCTTTGCTTTTAATGCTAACATTACTGTTGATGTTGTTGAAAAACCAGGTGCTAATAAACAACTTGGAACTTTACCAAGCATAGGGAACGCATTTTCTACGCATTCAATACCTTTTGAAACACCTGTTGATGCATTGTAACCACCAATAATATCTGAGGCTGTAACTCCTGACGGTTTTAATTTTGTATAAGCAACATCAACAGCAGATTCACTTGCTAATGAACCTGTTGATAAAATACTTATAATAACTTTTCCGTATTCATCAAATGCTGCAACATAATCTGTATCAGCAACATATTTTGTGGTCGTACCACCGCTTGTTTTAGATAACTCAATGGTGCTTAACAAAATGCCTTCTACATCAATTTTTATTTTTTTAGATTCAGGAATTGCTTTACTTGCTGCTGCAACTTCTGTAACGTGATTTTCATTTGACGGATCTAAAACGTTAATGTAAATTAACGGTGCAACAGCGAAGTTTTTAAAGTTCATCATTGTTGCTTGATTTAACTCATAATCTGCAAAATTTTCAGAATAACCAACCTTGCTGACAGCCTCTTCAAACGAGTTAATTAACAATGGTTTGTTAACTGCTGACTGTGGGTTTTGTAATAAATTTATCGGAGCACGTCCTATAATACATTGTAAAACCGCTTCAACTTTTGCAGGAGTTGTAAGAGAAGTTTCTTTTTCTGTTGTTTTAATTATTCCCATTTTTTTACTCCTTTACTTCTTTCATAAAAAATTCTCTAACTTTTAATACGGCTGTATTAATTACAGAACCTTTTTCTTTTAAATCATTCAAACCGTTAACATAATCTTTTAAGTCAACGACTAAATGTTTTGCCATTGGACATTTTTCAATTAAATCTTTTAATGCTTTTGGCAGTTCACCGATATAAACACGTTGATGGACTACATCTTTAAATGAAGGTCCTAAATAAACTTGTTTAATCGGTTCTTTTGCGACATTTTTTTTAACGTCTTTTGCTTTTTCAACCATTTCTTTTCCCTTTCCTTTTTTATCTTGGATTATTCGGGCTGTCGGCGGAGTAACGTCCGACCGACAACTTTCGGGTTTCGCTTCGCTCACCCTACCGAAAATCCGCTAAGTTAATATATTTTCAGCAGCGGTATTATCCGCTATTGAAGGCATTTTGAATTCTAATTGTATATATCCGTATTTGAATGGTGATAAACCTTGCTCATCAAGTTTTCCGTATTCAAAAATAATTTCATTTCCTGTTAGTTCAAATAAATCCCCAATGTATCTTTTATTCAAAATATATTCAATAATTGAACCTGTTATTGTTTCAATATCTGCGTGATTAGGCTTTGAAGTATCAACACCAAGATTTATAATAACTGTTCGTGTATTTGATATATCCGATTTACTTCTAACAGGAATTACACCTTTTGAAACTTCGATTAAAACAAACGGAAAAACATCTATTTTCTGATTTTCAAATTTGCTTTTTGGAATTTCATCAACATATACATTTGGTTTTGTTGTTGCAAGTTTACTAAGATGTGCGGTTAATTCTTCGCACAATGCTTGCTTTAAATCTATTGAATACATCTATAATCTGCCTAATACTCTGTTTAATTCATGTTTTATACGTTCATTGTAAACTTCTTCTGCTTTTTTAGTAATAGATTTTAAAACTTCATCATTACCAATAAATTCAGGAATGGAAGGACCATATACTTCTTTAATTGGTGCGTGTAATTTTGAAAACTTGATGGTGTCTCCATCTACAGAAGTCCTTTTAAATAAACCTAAGTGTCCATTATCCATTTTTTGAACAAAAGCATGTCTTATTAGTTTTGGACTGCCATGTTTTAAAACTTGTGCCTTATAAGTTTTTCTTCTTTTATATGTTTTATCCGGACCAGCCTTTATTCCTTTCAGTTTTATTATGCTTTTAGGTTTTACAAAAAGTTTATATACAGGTAAACGATAGCCTATACTCGAAATTGATGCTTCGGGTTTATAAGAAGTTGCTTCTTTAAATTTTAGTGTACTTTTAATGGTGTCAGATTTTATGTTTTTATATCTGTTTTTAACTTCAATTGAAATGTTTTTCCTAACATTAGAAAAAACTCTTTTTAGAACTCTATTGAGAACTTTCATTGCTTTTTCATCAATTAAGCCAAATTCTTTTCCTAACTCTTCTATTCCATGAGTAACTATCGTAACCTGCATATTAATAACTTTCGTTTACATCTAATGTCATTGTTATCATACCGTCCGATTCTACTACATCTGCAACGATATAATCTTCATCATCAAAATTAATTGCTGCACCTTGCACATATTTGCCCTGCAAACTGCTTAAAGGTACATGAATAAGCAATTGCCCTTTGTATGTACCTGATTTTATTTTGTTGTCTTGAAGTTGCTCGTTATCAACAATACAGACAACTTCTTTATCATCAATAAGGTGTGTGTCTGCCATTTCATCAACATTCATAAACACGTTATTGTTATCAAAGTGAATGATATCTTTTAAAGTCATTATTCAACAACTCCATCAGCACCATCACCCAAATCTAATTCTTCACCGAGCGGTAGCAGGAGCGACTTGTCGCTCATTTCCGCTTCTGCTTCTTCATCTTTTTTGTCTTCTGCAATTTTTTCTTCAATTTTTGCTATTATTTGTGCTTTCGTTAATCTTTTTCCGTCTGCATCAAAAGTTTCATTTTCTTGAATTCCAAAATTGCTTGCTAATTTAACAAGATTTTCAACATTTAGATTTTTTGCAGCGACTGCATCAAATTCGATTTCAGTTGTATCGTTTTCGTTATCAACTTCACCTTCATTGTTGCCAGTTTCGTTATTTTCGTTATTATCATCTTGTCCAACATTGTCCAATTCTTTTGGTTTATCATCTTCAGAAGTTTTAGTATCTTTCGTTTCATCTTGATTTTCTTGTCCAACATTGTCCAATATTTCTTCGTCTTTTCTGTCTTCCTCTTGAACTTCTTCTGCTTGACCTTTTGCAATCATTTCATCCGCAAGTTTATCTTCTACTTCAATAACTCCTGAATTTTCATCTTCAACTTTATCATTTAGTAATAAATAACCTGCTAAAATTTTAATTTTTTTCATGTTTCCTTACTCCTATTATTGTAATTAAATTTTGTAAATAAAGAGGGCTAAACAAAAATAAATTGCCTAACCCCCTTGTTAGTGTATATCCACCGTCTTGGATTTGCTATCTCTCGGACAAGTACTCATTTCGCTTTCGCTGTCATTCGCTTTGTCCTCACTTTATCGAGTTTCGCTTCGCTCACTCTACGCAAATCCGCTAAGCAACTGCTTGTGCTGAAATCCAAGCATGTGCTTGTTTTGCTGGTGCTAATAATGGTTTTGAAGTCATTTTAACTTCTGATTTATCTCCTGCAACGTCTGTAACAACCTTTGGTACACGTCTGCCTGCGTAAGTGTGTGTTTGACGGTCAAATTCTTCTTTTTGAGTAACTGCACCGTAAACAGTTTGACCAATTGCAGGTGAAGTAACAACAATGTAACCATCTGTGATGTATGGTGTCATTGTGCCGTTTAGGTCGTAACCGTCATTGTACATTATCACGTTAAGAATAAATCCGTCAGCATTTAATTTTCCAACTAATGTTGCACCTTCAAATTCTTTTGGATCTATTTTTCCGATTTCATAATTTCTGTTATCAAACAGTTTCATCAAATCAGAGTTTTTTCTAAATGCTTTCATAACTTTTGGAGTGATGATAACATCTTCCGGAATAATTCCGTATTTTGTCAAAGAAGTACAAATATTGAAAAGGTCTGTTATCGGATCTGCTCCGTTTTGATCCCATTTAGTTGAAATGGTCGCAGTATTCGGATTTGAAACTTCATCATAATATCTTATTTCTCTTTGTTCAGCAGTTTTGCCGTCAGGTGAAATATAAGACATTTCTATTTTTGAATTTAATAGAACTGATGCAGCCATTGTTTCAATTCTTCTTGTTGTTCTGTCATCAAGATCTGCTAAATCTTCAGCAAGCAATCTTTGTTCTCTTTCTTCCGGAGTAAGATTTGTAAGCAATGCTTCACCGAATCCTTTTTGGTTTAAATCTTCAACTTTTAAAATCTTTTTGATTTCAATGTTTGCAGGTGTAAAACGAGTAGTTTTATAACCTTCTTTATCAATTGCAACACCACCCATGCAAGGTACAACAAAAGGTGCTGCTTTTGCGTTGCCGTCTTTGTATTCCACTAATACATCACCTGTTGCAAATTCAGATAATTCTGTTTCCGGGAAATATCTTCTTGTTAAAAAAGAACTTGCTTTAGGTGCTTCTTTTAATGATTCCAATAATACATCTGTGTTATAATATTGATTTGCCATAATTATATTCTCCTTATACTAATAAACTGTAATAACTCCTCGCTCCAAGAGAATTTATAAAGTCTATTTAAGCAATAGATTCACCAAAAGTGATATTATTTTTTCTGAATTCTGCAATTGCTGCTTCTGATAATGTATAACCAGCCTTAACAGTTAAGTGATTTGAGTTAAATTTACCCATTGAGAATGCTACTGCTTTTACATCTGCAGATGTTGCATCAACATCTTCTGCTAAAATACAATCTGCTTCAAAATAATCATCTGCTTGGTAAATAACATAATCATCTGCTGCAGGTGTATAAGTGCTATCAACAACAGGAGTAACATCTGCAACTGCAATTTCACCTGTACCTGCTGATGATGCAACTACTAATAATGCTCCCGGAGTTTTAGATGTTACTTTAACCCAACCAGCAGTTTTTTTAGAGCCTAAAATAACCATTTTACCTGCTCCGTTAACAGCAAGTGCTGTACCTTTTGCAAGTTTACCTTCACCGCTTGCTACTGTAACTAATTTTGTATCGTGTTGAAAAGCACCTGAATTCATTAATTTATCGTATTCAACTGTGCCGTTTGCTGCATCTAATCTTTTAGTCATAATTTTGTTCCCTTTCCTTTTAATAAACTAATTTAAACTATTTCTTATTTTTTCAAATTTTTAAAGGCATTTTTCATACCTTCAACTGCTTCTGCTCTTTTCTTCTCTGCATCTAATACATCAGATTGCATAGGTGGTTCTGAATTAAGAATTTTGTTTGCACCTGAATCTTGATTGTCTTTATCCAAATTCTTTAAAAATTCTTCACCGTCTGCTTTGGCATTTTTCATTGATTCAAAAGCCAATTCTTGAGCAGTCATTGAATTTTCTGAAAATTTAGCCTTTGCAACCAATTCTTTGTCTGCAATTGAATTCTCAATTTCTTCGATTTGTGAAATTCTTTCACGTTCTGCTTTAATAGCATTTTGGATTTGTTCTTGAATTTTTGAGTTTTCTTCTGCTCTTACTGATTCAACTAATTCATCAGTAAGTTCAGGAAATTTCTCTTTTAATTCTTCTACTGTTTTGCACATAATTTCTTTTTCCTTTCCTTGTTCACTTTCTTCAATGCTGTTATGTGTTTTGTTTGTATAATTTACGATTAAATTTCTAATCTCATTCATGTCAAAATGAATCATTTTTCTTTTTTCAACTTCAAGAGTAGATTTAAAATCTGCTGAAAAATTCTTTGAATTGAATTTTACACCGTTTACAATTACACTTGATAAATCCGCACTCATTTTCATTTCAACAGGTTTATCACCGCCAAGTAATTCATCAGCATAACCGTATTCAACAGCCTCATTATCAACAAGCCAAGTGGTTGAATTGATGTCGTTTTCAATATCTTCTTTTGAACGATTTTTATTTTTTTCTGAGTAAACACTTAATGCTGATTTTACAACGGTGTCAAATCGTTTATTGATTTCTTTTAAATCTGCGGCATTATAATAACCAAATAACAGACACATTGGAGGGTGTATCATTAAAACAGAGCCGGTGCTCATTGTTAATTTTCCGGCCATTGCAATTATCGAAGCGGCACTTGCTGCCAAACCGTCAACAATAATATTTACTTCACCTTTTAATTGCTTTATTTGGTTATAAATTGCAAGACCTGCATAATAATCACCACCGCAAGAGTTAATATGAAAATCAAATTTTTCTTTATCTTCAATTTTTGCAAGTTCTGTTTTAAATGTTTCAAGGTCAATAAAATCACCTTCAAGTTTTTCATCCGTCCACCAATCTCTTGGTGCTTTGGTTAAAACTTCACCGTACAAATAAACTTCTGCAGAAGTTCCTTTATCTTTAATTTGTATTGTCATTTTCTTTTTCTTCCTTATTATCAATTTTCATATCTGTTTCTATACCGTTATTTGCTTCTTTAAGCAGTGCATTTTCCTTTTCCAAGTCAAGCACATTAGCCTCAAAGTTCCCGCCGTTCAAACGGATAGTTGATTCTTTGCGTGTTGAGAAACCATTTTGACATTTCAATATTTCAGCCTGAACCTCTTTAACAGGATCAAGTTGTGCTTGCATTGAACCTGCCCAGCGATTTTTTAAATATGCCTGACGGATAAGAGGATCTGTGAAATATCCCGGAGCAGATAAATAATTCCTTGCAACTGCTTCATCAATGAACATTTCCCAAGTCGGCTGACAAAAATCAGAAGCAAACCAAACACGTCTGCTTAAAAACATTTTCCATGCTTCGTTTATTGCTGCTCTGCTTGCAGAGTAATTTGAATTAAAGGCTTTTAATATTACTTCTGCCGGCAGTTCAATAATTGAACCACAGATTTGAGATAATGTTTTCATGAATGTGTCAAAACCACTGTTAGGGTGGTTAGGATCTGCAAATCTGATATCTTCCCCAGGCTCAAGTTGGTTAATTGCACCAGGGCCCATTGTCAATTCTTCTTCTGATAAATTATTATTGGGGTTATTTACATCATCAGTTATAACAGGTTCTTCTTTTTCTGTAATAATAAATGCAGTAAAGAATGAATTAACGAGTGCTGCCATTAATTCTGATTCCGTATATCTTCTCATTTGAAGTAACGGTTCAAGAATTTGAGCCAACAACGGAACACCTCTGTATTGTCCGCCACGTTCAATTTTGCAAATATGTAAAATGTTCGGTGTACCTGTTTTTTCACCGAATGCCTGAATTCGTTTCCATTTTGCATTTGATTTATATTTAAAATCAAACAACGGATATTGATTACAGATGTGGTATGCTTCAATTAAGCCGTTATCATCAACCTCAACACCATTATAAATTTTGTTATTGTTATCTTTGTTTAAGCCGTCAGTTAGATTGTTTGAACTTCTTAAATCTTTTGGTGTAGAAACTAAATCAGCCTCGATAACATCAAGTCTTAAAGATAGCGGTTGCATTGGCTTAATGTCTGTCCTTTTGATTAAAGCGAATGAATCGCCATTCATTAATGCACCGAGTAATGCAATTTCTTCTAATTGATAAAAATTACACATTCCTCTTGAATCGCAATTTCTTTTATTATTCGCCCACAAATCCCACAAACGTAATGCTCTTTGTTGCCATTGCTTTGCATTGTCTTTTGACATTCCAAGGAAATCAAAATCAATACAAGGGTTAGGAGTTAAACCTACACCAACAACATTTGAAACAGTTGTTTTTATTGCAGCAGTACCAATACCACCTGACATATACAACATTCTTGATCTGTTGCGTAGTGCATTCAAATTGTAGTTTATATCAGAATTTGGACTTGAAGATTTAGCATTAAAACTTTTAAATGCTTTCTTTTTATAACTTGCTCCTGCTTCACCATATCCTGTTGTGCCTGCATATAAATTACTTACGACTTCAACAGAGTAGTTTTTTGTTCTGTTTTTCTTTGTCATTTTTAGTTATCTCCTGGCACAAACCTATACACAGGCATTGAACCTTTACCGTTTAACTGACGTTCTAATGCTTCAATATCTTTTTCAAGATTTTTAATCATGTTTTGTATTGAAGTTAAATCCGTTTGGTAACGATTAACGTTCCTTGTACCAATACCGTAAGACTGAACACCACCGCTTAACATTTCAAGTTCTCTGTTGCGATATGCTTCTAATCTTTTTTTTTTTATTTCAATTTTTTCTTGAATAGATGTCATTTATTGCTCCAATTTTCTTGGATTATTCGGGTACGCACAGCCTGTTTACTCATCCAAATTGCTATCGCAATTTTTAAATTCGTAATCGGCTGTTTGCTCTTACGGGTTTCGCAACTTTGTTGCTTACCCTACCGAAAATCCGCTCACCATTCATCAGATGAATAAGATTTTTTTATTTTTCGCTTTTGTTTATGCGGTGTTAATATTTGACTGTTATTATTCGCTGAATTATTCGCTGAATTATTCGACAACCTATTTTCTATTGCATCAAAATTTGGCTTTAAAACTTTTGTTGCAGCCTTTGCGTAGTTATGACAGTCAAGAGGTTCATTTCTTTTATGGCCCGGAAGTTTTTCCCAAACCCAACGTGAACCTTTCCAAACAGGATGTTCAGACAACAAACCGTTAAAATATTTTTCACCAATATTTGCTTCAGGATTAAGCGGAAAATGAACAAAACCAGGTCCGGGAGTTTCAACTTTAAGACTTGACATTATTTGTGATTTTCCTGCATCAACACCAATCATATATAGGTGTGTTTCAAAAATTTTGTTATTATAATCAACCTTAATTTTTGTTGCTAAATTGGTATAAGGATATTCACCGCCTTTACCCTTTATTGCAAAAACGTGTTTATGTCGTCTTTTTAAAGTTTCGTTATAAACTTCTTTGGTGTAGTGTCCGCCACTATCAACGAAACACAAAGAAAGTTTTAACCCTTTGCCGTTTTTAAATTTGAACACTCTGTCAAATACTTTTTCATCGAGTTGTTTCCAAGTGTTTAAATCATTTGGTTTGCCAAGAATTTGGCCGTATTCAATAACCCATTCTTCATTAGCTCTGCCTGTACCAAGAATTTCGTATTCAAAACGATCATCTTGAGTATCAATGCCGGCAGTCAAACAAAGAACACCATCAGGCAATTCTGCATCATACAATTCACGTCTTGATAAAAATTCATCATCAGTGGCAATTTCGCCTCTGTCTTCCCATAGTTCACCAAGTATTGTATTAGTAAATACTTGAAGTTCTAAAGGATTATTTTTTACTCTTAAAAAGTTTGTACAAATATCAGTCCAGTCTTGCCAAGTGTTAGCAAAGCCTTTAATCCAAAATGAAACAATACCTTCTTTTAATGCTTCTGTATTTTGATGTACCCATTTGCAAGGTTGATGTTTTATTGTCTTTTCATCGGTAATTGTACCGCAGGATGGACAAGCCCAGCCTTTAACATTGACTTTGTATTTTACTTTTTTATTAGTAGTTTCAAATGTTTCGTAATCAAAACGAATATCTTTGAATAATATCTCATGAAAGTTACCACAAACAGGGCATTGAACGCACCATATTGCTTGTGTACCTTCCTCCCAAGCATCAACAATCGGACTATTTCCTTTTGTTGTCGGTGATGATACCTGAACGGCTAAATAAGTGTTTTTAAAGGTTTTCTGCCTTGTTCGAATTAACTGCCAAGGATCACCTTCTTTGCCGGCACTTTTTGAGTGTCTGTCTCTTTCATCACCTAAAACTATTTTTGCAGGTGTACTTGCTAAATCTCCCGGAGCATTAGAACCAACCATGATTAATGTTCCACCTGGAAATGATTTTTCGTAAACTGTATCTTTTACTTTTGTTTCTGAATTAACAGCCGTAATACGTCTTGTTCTTGTTTTTCTTAATTTTTTCTTTAAACAAGGTGTTGAACTGATTAAATCTTTTATTCTTAAATTAGAAAATCTTTTTGCCTGCGTTAAAGTTGGTTGCAGAAGCATTATTGTACACGGATCAACATCTATTGAACGTCCGATAATATTTAATAAAAATTCTGATTTACCACTTTGCGAAGGTGCAACAATATTAACCTGATGAATTTTATAATTTGTTATACAATCCATAGGCTCTTTCATGTATGGAGTTCTTGATGTTCGCCATGGTCCCGGTTCTGCATTTTTTGAACCTAAGACACGATTTTCATCCGCCCATTCTGATAATGTTTGTTGTTTTGGTGGAGTAAATAATGCTATAACGGATGAAATACATTTATTAAGATTTTGAATTCTTTTTTCTGATTCACTAATCTGTTTCTTCTTCGTCTTCATCTTCTAAGGCTTGTTTATTTCTTTCATTTACCAGTTCTTTATACTTTTTAGGATTATATTTGTATTTTGCGAGTTGAAATAAAATTGTTTCGATTTCATCAGTTAATTTTTTTTGAGCATCTTCTGCCTTTTCAATACCAACTAAATCATCAGCAAGACGTTGAGGCAGTGCGTTAAGCATTGAACGAATAGTAAGAATTAAATCTGCCGTTAAATACTGAACATCTTCGCTCCTGTGCATATTGCCTTCTATTTCGGCAAGTTTCAGTTTTTCTGCTTTTAGTTTAACTTGTTTAAGTTCAACATCTACATCTAATTTTTTACCTTCTTTTTTTTGGTTTTCAAGTTTGTTTTGTTTACCTTTAATTTGGTCCTGTAAATATTGAACATAAACTTTTACAGAATTTTCTAAATCAAATTTATAAGGTTTTTTATTACTTAATGGAAAGAAGATAGCCTTTTCGTCTTCGCTATCTTCTTTACCATTTTTTGTGAGTTGTTGGATTCGTCTATCTGTCAGATTAAATAAATTTGCTAAATATTTTGAGCCGACTTCTGACTTTATGGTTTTTGTTTTTTTAGTTTTTTTATCAACTTGTGTCATCGAAATTTTTTATAATTAATTCTTTGTAGTCCGTGATAATCGGATTTTTACCATTAATGCCGTTACGTCTGCTGACAGGTGTTATATAAAAATCCTTGTAAAGTTTTCTGATTTTTTCAGAATCATCATAGGATAATATAAATTTTCCTTTTATATCTGAAAGAACTTCTTTTAAAAGTTCGTGTTTAAATTTTGAAGTTGAACACGTTTTATATCCTGTGCCTTTTGAATAAGGCGGATCACAATAGAAAAACGCATATTCATTGTCATATTTTGGTATAAGTTCTTCAAAACTTAATTTTTCAATAAAAACTTTATCTAACCTTTTTGAAATATCTCTTATTCGTGTTAAAAGATTTTCGCAAGATTTTGCACCACTATCACCTTTTAGTGATGTTCCGTAAGTTGTACCTTTACCGCCAAAAGAGTGATGAAGAAGATATATAAATTTCGCTGCATCCTGAATATCAGTTCAACTTGTAGAATGAAGATATTGTGCAAATTGCTCTCTTGAATTTAAAGTGAATTCTAATTCCTTAATGAGTGCTTCAGGATGATATTTTACTATTTTAAACAGATTAACAAGCCTGTTATCCAAATCATTATAGACTTCAAGTTTTGCGTGTTTTTCTTTACCAAAAAGAACCCACGCACCACCGCCAAAAGGTTCAATGTACGATTTTATTTTATCGTAAGGAATTAAATCTATTATTGTTTTTCTTAAAAGTCTTTTACCGCCAATCCACGTTATTAAATGGTCTGAATTGTTGTTCATAATTTCCTCCTCATAATGTATTTTAATTCATCTTGACCTACGGTATAATTGATACCGCAGGTTTTCATAGGTATGTATGAAGAGTAATCAGACAACGGCCATTGTTTGATTGCCGAGGCGAAGTCCTCGCCTGTAAATTTTAAATAAAAAGGAGTGAACAGGTCTCTTTGTTCACTCTGCACAAATTAATGTGTCTTTTGTGTTTACTAAATAATACTTAACCGGAGTTTTAATATTATCTGTTTGAGTAATTTCGTTAAAATCTTTTTTCACTTCGTCAGGTCCGTATAAATAAAACCAGTTCATGTCTGACATAGTTCCTTGCTTTGGTGGTTTTAATGCATCTTCCCACGGTTCTTTTGAATATTTTTCAATGAATTGTTTTATTTTACCTTTGGGTGCAACTTTTGTTATCAACTTGCCATCTACAATTCGTCTTTGAGAAAAAACCGCTTTTTTTCTTCCGCATTTAGGGCATTGTTCAAGAATTTCGATAATGCGATTTTCAAATTTTTCGTTATCAAATAAAATTCTTTTTTCGCTTGCTGTATGATAGCAGCCACAACAAAAAATCATTTCACAATCCCTTTTAGACACAGCGGTGCTACACTAAAACAGCGACTTCTTTCAATTACGATGC
>CAYLHN010000009.1:0-21052 GCA_964383455.1 uncultured Muribaculaceae bacterium
TTCCAGTAATTTATATTATGTTTTGATTTATAAGTTTCACTAATACAAAAGTTACTTATTTCATAGTGATTATAATTTTTAAGTGTATTTATTGCCGTTAGATACATTTCAGCTTGAGTGTCGTCATCAGGTAAATTTTCAGGTATTTTTTTTCCAAAAATGCTGTCTTCTTCTATTTTTAACCCATATAAAGATATATGCTGAACATTTAAATCAGTTGCCAAAACTAAATCTTTTTTAAAATCAGAAATTGATTGTGTTGGCAGTCCATAAATTAAATCAATTGAAATATTATCAAATCCACAGTTTTGAGATGTTTTTACAGCATTTACAGCTTGATTTGAAGAGTGTTTTCTTCCAATAAGTTTTAATATTTTGTCATTAAAAGTCTGAATTCCTATACTCAAACGATTTATACCGCATTCTTTAAGTTGATTTATATACGATTCATCAGTGTTATCAGGATTTAATTCAAAAGTTATTTCAGCATTTGTTTCAAACTGAAATTTGTTTATAATTTTTTTTACATGTTTTATAGGCAGTAAAGAAGGCGTTCCACCGCCAATATATAATGTTTTAAGTTTGTTTTTTTTATAATTTGTATCAATGTCTTTCAATAAAGCTATAATATATCCATCTTGCAAATTTTTATTACATGTTGAAACAAATGCGCAGTAAAAACATTTTGATTCGCAAAAAGGTATATGAATGTAAGCTGATTGAGGATATTGCATTTTATTTTTCCAGGAGTTCCCTTTGAATTTCTTTTGCAACTTCCAAAGAGGATTCTTTATCTGATAGTAATTCTTTTACTGATTTTAGTCCTTCAATTTGAAGGTCTCTTGCCTTTTTGTCATAAAGTAATTTTTCAATATTATATGCAATAAAATCAGGCTTTACTGATAGCTCTAAAATTTCGGGTATAATATCTTTTTTAGCAATTATATTTGGAAGAGAAACTCTATTAATACATCTTACAAGTAAATAAATTAGGTAAAATAATATTGGACCTCTATATGCAATAATCATTGGTGTATTGTATATAGCTGCTTCAAGTGCAACTGTCCCTGAAGCAAGAATTAATGCATCAGATACACTAAGTAATGCATGATTTTCGCCTTTTATAACCTTAAAATCATTATTTTTAAAATATTTTTTATATTCTTCATCATTTATGTTAGGTGCTTGTGAAAAAATAAATTGTAAATCGGGGTGATTTTTTTTGAGTATTTTTGCAGTTTCCACAAAAACATTCATTAAATTTTTTAACTCAAATGTTCTTGAACCCGGAAAAATAGAAACAAGTTTTTTATTTATATCAAGATTATGTTTTTCAAAAAATATTTCTTTGTTCGTTTTTTCAGGTAATTGGCTTACCAGCGGATGTCCGCAGTAGACAGTTTTTATTCCATATGATTCATACATGTCTTTTTCAAACGGAAATATGCAAAAAACTTTATCAATATATTTCTTTATAGTATTTATGCGCCACTTTCTGCTTGCCCAAACTTGCGGCGGTATGTAATAATTAATTTTTATTCCGGCTTTTTTAAGGTATTTTGCAATTTTTAAATTAAAACCGCCATAGTCAATTAATAATACCAAATCCGGTTTAAAATCATTTTTTAAATATCTAACAAGCTTTTTGCCGAGTCTTATATGGTCAATAATAATTTTTGGTGAAAGTCCCATAGCACTCATATTAGAATGGTCAGAAAAAAGTTTTACCCCTGTGTTTTTTAGATTTTCTCCGCCTATTGCTTCAATTTCAACCTCAGGAACAAAATTTCGTAAATGCTTAACAACATTAGAGGCATGCATATCACCGGAATATTCGCCTGTAACAATAAAAACTTTTTTCATATTATACTGCCATAATTATAATATTGTTTTTGTTTGCAAAATCAACGACTTTATTTTGGTCAACAATAATTGTTTCATTCGCTTCCACTGCAAGAACAGATAGCTTAAATTTTTTCATTACTTTTAAAGTATTTAAGCCCACCGCAGGAATATCAAATCTATTATCTTGTGTAGGTTTTGCTACTTTTACTACAATACCGTCTTTTTTAGCGATTTTACCGCCTCTTTCAATACATTTGTCGGTACCTTCAATAGCTTCAACGGCCATAATCATCTTATCTTTTACAACGACAGACTGACCAATATCAAGTTTTCCCATTTCCTTTGCCATTTTGTAACCGTATTGAACATCATTAATTTGGCTTTCAGTAGGTTTATGACTTCCTAAAACTCCTGCGGGAATCATTAAATTTTTTATAAATAGTGTTTGGTCTAAAACAGTAACACCAATTTTTTCAAGTTCAGAGACAGCAAGAAGCATGACTTGATCATCATTTAATTGCTTAACTGATTTTAAAATTTCAATAGCTCTTGAGTCAAATTTTGGACGTTTTAAAATAAGACCTTTATGAACTTTTCCTAAAAAAGTAAGTTGTTTAACTTCTTCATCTTTTAGAATTTTTTCAATTTTAGAAATTTCACCGGGAGCGCATGAATAAACCTTTGAGCATGACTTTTTTAATTGTTTAAGATTGTCTGATGATAAAGAAATACATATCACATCCAGTCCGTTTTTAGCTGCATTTTGTGCCATTATAACAGGGAGTTGTCCATCCCCTGCAATTAAAGCTTGTTTCTGTTCAAGTAGAATTGACATAGTTTCCTCTTACTTCCTTCGTGTTAATTATATCATAAACAAATTTAGAAATAAGTTTAATATATTTTTTTAAAATTAGGCAATTTTTTTTTGCAAAATGTTTTTATATATATGAGGATATTATTATATGCATGAAATTGTGTATCTTAATACTTCAAAGTAACTTATAATCGGAGTAAGATATGGCACCAAACATTGACGTACAATTGCAAAAACCAAAATCATTGAATGTGAAATCAAGCGTTCTTGGATTGGTAAGTGCTAGTCAGCGTAATAAAATTAAAGAAGGTCAAAATGACATCAAACAGGCACAGGGTTCTGTTAGTGATGTTCAGGGTGACTTGGATGATGCATCTTACAAGGTTGAAGAGGGCGAAGGTAGCGAAGATGATGCTGAATCACTTCAAGACCAAGCCGATAGACAACAAAATGAAGTATCAGAATCTGATGTAAATAATTCTGCTGCTGTACAACAAGAATCGGGTGATGTTGCTTTGGAACACACTGAAACTCTTGAAACAATGCAGGAAGATATGGATGAATATTCCGCATCTATTTTGGAAGAAAATGAAGCTGAATATGAATTAATGGAAGCTGCAAATGAAGAAATTGCTTCAATAAGTGAAGAAGTTGATTCATTAATGGCAGAAATGGATTCTTTAGGAGGTAATGAAGGCGGTGAATCTGCTCAAGCACCTGCTCAAGCACCTGCAAAATCTCCTGCTAGAGCCCCGCAGGCTCCTCAACAGCCTGAATCTAATTCTGATGGTATGGGTGGTGTTGTTGATGAAGATTTTGATGGTACCGGTTCAGGCGTAAAATCAGCATACTCATTATCAACAGCAACCGAAGTTCAAGAAGATGAACAAAATGGAACAGGCACTGCCGCACCTGGTAGACGTAATGCTCCTGCAAGGAGCACGGGGCCTTCTGATTCAGATACAGGTGCTGATACAACTCCTTCCGCTCCTGATTATTCACCTTCTGCTCCAGCACCATCAAGCAGTAATGGATCTTCATCTGCCAGTTCGTCTGATTTTGAATCTATTGCTGAAAAATATAATACATATTCGTCTCGTATAACAGAACAGCAAACAATAATTGATACTGCTAATGAAAATATTAGTACTCGTTCTGATGAAGCAAATGAAATTTTTGCAGAAAATACTGAAGTTGCAACTGACATTACAGAAGAAGGTGAAGAAGCTCAAAGCGCAAATGACACTGCTAGAGAAGTCTTTACTTATGCTAATGAAACAGGTCAAATTATAGGCTATACAGGTAAGGCTCTTAAAACTGCAGGCGTATTTACAACAACTATTGGTGACGCTTTAGCAGGAGCAGGTACAGCCTCAACTGCAGCCGGTAATGTTATGCAAGGTATCGGAAATGGTATCATTGGTATCTTTACTCCTCTTATTAGTGTATTTGGTATCGGTACTCCCGGAACCGCTGCCGGAACCGCAACAACTATAGCAGGTGTAACAACCACTTCAACAGGTATTACACTATCTGCAACTGGTAGTGCAACTGCAACTGCTGGTGAAACAGTTCAAATGGCAGGTATGGGTGTTTCCCTTGCAGGTCAAGGATTGCAAATGGTTGCTCAAGGTGGTTTAACTGTTTGTGATGCTGTTGATGGTAATTGGCAGGGTGCCCTATCAAATGGTTTTGGCTGTCTTACTAATGTTGTTGCTTTTGCGGGAGGTGTTTCTGCTCTTAAAGAAACTGCAGCCGTACTTAAAACCGCAAACGAAGCAGGTAGAGCTGTAAATACTATTCAAGAAGGTATACAAAAGGCTCAAGAACTTGGTAAAAATATTTCAAAGGTTGCTAAAACTGCAACTGAAATTACTCAAAAAACAAGCACAGCTTTATCAATGGCTCAAGGTGCATTTAATACTGGTGTAGCAATTTCAAATGGTGATGTTGAAGGCGCTATTACAGGCGGTTTAGGCACTCTTGCATCGGGATTGGCTATTGGTACTTCAAATGCAAATTGTCAGTCTGCAAGCAACATTAACTCAGGTTCTGTTGGAGTATATTCAGGTAATAAATCTAAAATAAGTGCAGCAAAATCCGGCGATGCTTTTGGTGCTATAATGTCAGGATTGAATACAGTTGGCTCAGGTGTTAAGGTAGTAGGCGGTCTTGCTCAGGCAGGTGCTTTCGGTGAAGATAATAAAGGTCTTACATCTGAAAACTTAAAGAAAAACATTGAAGACAGTATGTATAACGAAAAAGGTAACCAAAGTAGCGGTTTGAATAATTGGGGTAAAACTTTTAAAGCCTTTAATTATGTTAATAATATTGCAGGTGAAGCTAACTATTGGTATGAAGCATCTAATAATATTAAAAACATGACAATGTTCCAGCATAAAGATAAAACTTCAGGTTCAAATAATAGCAATTCAGGTGATAATCAACAAACAGATAATAATGGACAAACTTCACGCAATTCAAATATTGATGTAGATGCAATTGCTCGTCAATATGGCGGAAGAGGCTACAGAGTTATATAATAAATTTATAAAATTTTAACAGACATGGCACTGATTTTTCATCAGTGCCTTTTCTTTATTCAAATTGTAAAGTTTTGTAAATAAAGTTTAAAAATCAATTTTAAAAATTAAAGTTATATTTGAAAATACCGATAATACATGTGTTAGGGAATTTAATAGGAGCATGTGTTATGGCAAATATCAATGTAAATTTGGAAAAACCTGATAGTATTGATGCTAAAAAAATAGCAAATAAAAAGATAATGGGTATTGATGTTTTAAATAGTTCTCAAAAGAAACAAGTTTATAAAGGTGGAGAAAAAATAGAAGAAGCACGTGACGGTATTGATGACGCTCAATACTCTGTTGACGGTGCGTCTGATCAAGTTGATGATGCAGAAGATACAGCAGATGATGCAGAAGCAAAAAAATCTGAAGGAAAAGATAAAGAAGATGCAGCTCCTACTGATGCAGAAATGGGCGATTTGACAAGTGTTGGTGAAGATTCTGCAGAAGTTGCAGCAGATTATACTGAACAATTAGAAGAAATGCAAGGAAGCATTGATGAAGTTTCTGAATCAGTTTTAGAAGATAACCAAGCAGATTATGATGTAATCGAAGCATCAGTTGAAGAACTTGCATCATTAGGCGATGAAATGGATTCATTAATGTCAGAAATGGATTCATTAGAAGCTTCAGCAGGTGCATCTGATGGCATGGGCGGAACAGTTGGTGCAGGTTTCGACGGTACAGGTGAAGGTGCATCAAGCGCTTATTCATTATCAACAGGTGCTGAAAACGCTGAAGAAGGTGCTGCAGGTACAGTTGGTCCAAGAAGAGCACCATCTGCAAACAATGGTTCATCAAATGATGGAGCTTCAGAATCATCATCTTCTTACGAGAATATTGCAGCACAATATTCAAATGCTGCCAGCCGTTCAAGTGAATTAAACGATTCAGTAAATACTGCAAATGATAATATTAATACAAGAACTGAAGAAAATACTGCAATGATGACTGAACAGGCTGAATTTGCTACAGGTGTTACCGAAGAAGGCGAAGAAGCCAGAAGTGCAAACGATGTTGCAAGAGAAGTATTTACTTATGGAAAAGAGGCTGGTCAAATATTAAATTACACTGGTAAAGTTACAGAAGCCGTTGGTGTTGGTTTGCAGGCTGCAGGTGTTGCATGTACCGCATCTGGTACTGCTATTGAAGGTGCTGGCGCAGCAATGACAGGTATTGGTGCTGCGTTAATTTCAATTGGTTCTCCATTATTAAGCTTATTTGGAGTTGGTTCTGCTATAACTGTACCTGGTACTGGTGTTACAGTTGCTGGTTCAAATGTATCAGTTGGCGGCGAAGTTGTAAAAGATACAGGTACGGGTCTTACTGGTGCAGGCGCAACAACAAAAAATGTTGGTAAAGGTCTTACAGTTGCAGGCCAAGCAACAACTGGCGTTTCAAGTGCAGGTTTAGCAGTATGTGACGGCGTTGATGGTAACTGGCAAGGCTGCTTAACAAATGCATTTGGTGCTGCTGCAAGTGCTATGTCTTGTATTCAAGGTGCTGCAGAATTATCTGAAGCTGCAGGCGGAGCTGCTAAAGCTGCTGCTGATGCTGTAGGTAAAATTTCTGATGGCGCTAAAAAACTTGAAAAATTAAAAGATGTTACTACTGGCATTCAAAAAGGTGTTTCAATGGCATCTTCTGCTATGAATGCAACTGTTGCTGCTGTTAATGGTGATATCGAAGGCGCTATTACAGGTGGTTTGAGTACTGTTGCTGCAGGTTTATCATTTGGCAATGGAAATGTTGCTCAAGCTGGTAAAATTATTTCAGGCGCTTCAGGTTTATATACTTCAGGTAAGTCTTCTGTTAATTCTTTCCAAAATGGCGATATTTGGGGCGGTATTCAAAGCGGTGTTAGCGCAATAGGTTCTGCTGCAAGTATTGTTGATGGTGCAGGTAATTTGAACTTAGGTGATAAGATGACTGGCAGACAGTTTGTTGGACCTGATGGTAAAAAGACTACAGCAAGTGAAGCATTGAATTCAAATGGTACATTAAAAGATGGTTATTCAAGAACTACTTGGGGTGAATTTGTTAATGGCGCTCAAGCTGTTGGACAAGCCTTCAATGGTGCTGTATACTTATACGAAGGCGGTAAATCAATTTCAGAAATGTCTATGTTCAACGGCGGTTATCAAAAGGTATATGGTAACGGTTCATCCGGTTCTTCTAATTCTAATGACAATAAACAAACAACTAATAGCAATGAACAAACTTCTCGTTCATCTTCTGTTGATGTTGAAGCAATTGCTCGTCAATACAGTGGCAGAGGTTACAGAGTTTTATAATTTTATAAAATTTTATAATATAAAACATAGGGTTAGTACCCTATGTTTTTTTATGTAAATTTTTTGCAAAAATTTTTTACTAAAATATAATATACTTATGTTTAAATATTATAAAAAATATGCACCTTATTTATTTTTACTGCCTGCTGCTATTGTTTTAATTGTTTTTTTCTTTATACCTTTTTTCCAAACAGTTTATTTTAGTTTTTTTGACTACAGCAATAATATTTATGAACCTTCAATTATTGGATTATCTAATTATTGTAAGTTGTTTAAGTCAGCAATTTTTTATAAAGTCATGCTAAATACTTTTATATATTTATTTATTGCTGTACCTATATTGGCAATATTACCGCTTTTTATTGCTATTTTAATTAATCAAAGATTAAAAGGTATTACTTTGTATAAAATTCTTATCTATTTGCCTGTAATAGTTTCTATAGTTGTTGCCGCTATTGCGTTTAAGTGGCTTTATGCGCAAACAGGTATATTAAATTACTTTATTCAGTTTTTTAATATAAAGCCAATTGGCTGGCTGACTGATACTAATTTTTCACTTATATCCGTGATTATTGTTACAATCTGGAAGGGAATTGGCTATTACATGATGATATATTTAGCTGCATTAATGAGTGTTCCAAAAGAATTATACGAAGCCTGCGATATAGACGGTGCAAATTTTTTAAGAAAACATTTAACTGTGACAGTTCCTCACATAATGCCTACTATAGCGCTTGTTACAACAATTAGTGCAATCTCAGCTATGAAAGTATTTGCCGAAATTTATGTTATGACAAAAGGCGGTCCTATGAATTCAAGCAAGACAATTGTATATTATATATATGAAAGAGCATTCGAAAATCTTGATTTAGGATATGCATCTGCTCTTTCTGTTGCTCTTCTCGTTGTTGTTATGGTATTTTCATTAATAAATATTTTGTTTTTCGAAAAAAATAAATATCAAATTTAGTTATTATTCTATTGAAAATATAATTGTTAATATATTTTTTCCGTTTATGTATTCGTAGTTAATGCTATTAGATGACTTTTTAACCATGTATACCCCTAATCCGCCAATAGCCCTTAATTCTTCAGGAAGGCTTATATCAGGGTCAGGACGTTCAAGAGGATTATAAGGTACACCTTTATCTGCAAATGTTATTGATAATTCATCAGCTGTTCTTGTACAAGAAATTTCTACAGTTCCATCAGGTGAATCTTCATATGCATAAAATGCAATGTTTGTAAAAATTTCTTCAGCAGAAAGTTCAAGTTTCATAACTGTTTCTTTATCAATTTCCCATTCTTTTGAAAGCTCAGCAAGCCAGCTTCTTACTTTTTTGAAATTTTCATTTTTTGCAATTGTCTTAAATGTTTTTGTTTCAAAAATGTCAGGTTTGCCATTGTATTCAAAAATAAGCATTGTCATATCATCAGCCGGAGGTTCTTCACCTGCAAAATTTTTAATATTATCTTTTACTTTTAGCAGTCTGTTTTGAAAATCGTAATCTAAATAATCGTTTATTGCATTGCAAAGTCTTTCTTCTCCATACATATCTCCATCACTGTTTACCGCATCCGTAAGTCCGTCTGTATATATAAAAATTGAATCTCCTGGTTCAAATTTAGTTTTAAAAACTTCAAAATCAGTATCTTTTTCAATACCGAGAACAAGATTTGGATTAACATGGAGGTATTCGTATTTCCCGTCACTACGACGCAATAAAGGTGGAGTGTGACCGCAATTTAAACATGTCATATCCCCATTATTTAAGTTAATTATTCCTGAAAATAGAGTAACAAAAAAGCCCTGTTTATTGTCAGCACAAACTTTTTCATTTACTTTTTGAATTAATTCTTTTGGCTCATAGCCCATTTCTGCAAAATTTTTAACAAGAGTTTTTGTTGTCATCATAAACAGTGCAGCAGGAATACCTTTGCCTGATACATCTGCTATTAAAAACATAAACTTGTTTCTGCCGATAAAATAAAAATCATAAAAGTCTCCGCCTACTTCTTTTGCAGTTTCCATTAATGCATAAACATTAAATTCATTTCTATTTGGATACGGAGGAAACTCATTTGGCAGCGTAGAATATTGAATTGTTTGGGCAACCATCAACTCTGATTCGATTTTTTCTTTTTCTTGTGTTGCTATATTTAAATTTGTGATAAACTCTTTGATATCCTTTGTCATTTTATCAAAGGTATTTGCTAGTTTTGCAAATTCTTCCGGTTTTTCAACTTGAATTTGTGTATCTAATTGTCCTTGACCGATTGTGTTTGCAATACTTATAAGTTTATCAATAGGTCTTTTTATGTTGTTGTTTAAAACAATATATAATATTACAGCCATTGATGTTGATACAAAAATGAGCAATATAAGTAGCATTATAACGTGGTTGATAATTAAACTTAATAATTCAGCTTCAGGAACATTAATTATTAAAATCATTCCATTATCAAGTGTTTTATAGTAGCAGATATACTTCTTACCGTGATATTCAAAAGTTGACATATCTTTTAAATCATCATTGTACCAAGGTATTTCTTTTAATGATTTACCAACAACCATTGAATTTTGCTTATAGATATCTGTTGAAACAAAAACATAATCATTAATTTTATCGGCAAATAGAGCAAAACTGTTAGGTGTCGGCTGCATTCTCATTACCTTAAAAATGATTGCATTAAGAGCCCAGTCAACAGTAGATATACCAATTAATTCATCATTATCATTGTAAATACCTGAACCTGCGGATACCATAACTGTATCACTGCCTTCCTCCTCAAAATAAGGCATTGACCAAGCTACACTATTCACTGTGTACAATCTTGATTTTATTTCTTTGTACCAACTTTTATTAAGGTAGTTATAATCCTCAGTCTCATAAGTTTTATCAATAATTATTTTGTCTGATTTACTTCTGTATGCATACGTACAATTTAACTTTTTGTTAGGAAATACTACATAGGGTTCAAACCAAATCCCGCCGCCAAGAGAATTTTCGTACATTTCAAAAGTATTTGCAACTATATATTCAGCAATACTTTTTACTTTATTCGTCTTATAATATATTTCTCCCATTAATGCCAAATCCATGGCATTGTTTTCAATAGCGTTTACGTCTTTATTGATACTTTCTACGAAAGTAGAAACTGTAAAGTCGCAGCCTTGCGTCATCAAAATTTTACCGTTTCTGTATATTACATATGCAAAAAATCCAAGTATTAAACTTAGAACAAAAAGCATAGATATAGTGATAGCAATAATTTTCGACTTAACTGTGTTTAACATAATCTTCTAAATTATATTTAAAATTTTGTCAAAACCTGTCATTTTAAATATATTCATTACAGGTGCTTGAACATTCATCAATTGCATAGAACCTTGAGTTTTCATAACTTTTTGAAATTCAAGTAAAACTCTTAAGCCTATACTTGAAATATATGTAATTTGTTCAAAATCAATGATTAATGTCTTTATGTTGTCAATTTCATCATTAATTTCAGCACCAAATTCGCCGGCAGTATCTATATCAATCTTTCCGATTGGCTTTACATATAAGCTTATATCATCTAAGTATTTTTTTTCAATATCCATATCCTAATTCCAATTTTTTGTAAGTGGTGGGCCCGGAGAGACTCGAACTCTCACACATCGCTGCGCCAGATCCTAAGTCTGGTGCGTCTACCAATTTCGCCACAGGCCCATTGATAAGTATTTAATTGTCAAAACTATTTTATTTTAGTTTAGGCTAATTGTCAAATGTTTTGACAATTTGTGCGTCTACCACCTCTCGAAAATGATACTCAATCATTTTCTCGGCAGAGTGCCACAGGCCCACTGATAAGTATTTAATTGTCAAAACTATTCTATTTTAGTTTAGGCTAATTGTCAAATGCTTTGACAATTAGTGCGTCTACCACCTCTCGAAAATGATACTCAATCATTTTCTCGGCAGAGTGCCACAAGTCTTTAATATTAGACTGATAATATATTTTACTTTGCTCAAATAAAATTGTCAATATTGGTTAATCAGTACCCAAATTATATTTTATTTAAAAATACTGGTATATTTTAATTTATTGTTGTATAATTATAAAATCAAAATAGGAGTAGGCATGACTGATATATTTGAAGAGTATAAAAATTTAAAATCATTTGAAGTAGAATTTTTTGACGAAGTGTTTTTACATCGTATTATGTGTAAAATCAGAAATATTGAACCTGATAGGATGATTATTGTTTCTGAAAACTCTAAAACAGGTGATGCAAAGCCAAAAGTTGGAACTAATTTAACCTTAAATGTTTATGCTGATAATGGTATTTATAATTCATTGGCTCACGTTTTAGATGTTTATGAAGATGGTGATGTAACTGTATATGCAATTTCTTATCCTACACAAAATAAAATTAATCAAAGACGTGAATATTTTAGAGCTGATTTGAAAATTCCATTTAAAATGACGATAAACCGTAAAGGTACTCAAGATGTTATTGAAGGTGAAACCGTTAATATTTGCGGTAAAGGCGTTTGTATTAAAACATCAAAGCCTTTTTTACCATACAACGACATTAGTTTAGTTATTAATTTTAAAAATAGAACTATTAATTCAGATGCTGAATATGTATATTCTCGAACAACAGTTGAAGATGGGCGCCCTGTTTTTAACCATGCTTTTGTTCTTACGACAATAGATCAATCTGATGTAGATTTTATTGTTGGTCAATGCTTTTTGTTCCAATTATCGTAGCTCTTTGAATCATTTTTTTTGACTTTAATAAAAAAATCACTAATATATTAGTGTAGTTAATTAAATGGTACATGGGTTAGCGTATGAGATTATTAAACAGATTAAAATTACTTGAAGGTCAATACATGTTTATCAAATGGGTTGGCGGATGTGAGTATGTAAAATTGGTTAATGCTTCAGTAGATTTTTATGAATTTGATATTATTGATATTGAATCAATGGAGTATAAAGAAACAATATTAATCCGTCCAAATTTACTTATGGAAATAACATTTGGTGGTGCTGATGTTCAAAGAGTTCTCGCGGAAATGTGTTGCAATATCTCTTCCGGCAATAATGAATAAAAACTAAATATTAAAGCTCTTTCTGCTTCCTTCTTCGTGATAGATTGTGCCTCCGCATATAGCTTCTGACACAGTCAGTACAAATTCGCGTCCTGCATCTATTTGAGCAAGTAAGAATTCTTTGTTTGCCCTGTGTTTTAGTTTAAAAATAGCACTTTGTAACTTATTTTCAGGAATAAATAATGATGCAATTTCATTGTCCAAAAGCGCACCCATTTCTTCGTCAGTGGTAGCAGCATTTTTTATAACATCAAAGTAATCACCTTTTACTGCCATTATTCTGCCAGAAAATAACGCAGGTATAGCCTCACTTCGGTGAAGTGACTGAGGTTTAAAATTGCATCTCATTGTAAAACTGTATTGATTCCAAAATATGTTTAAAACTATTGCGGGAATCTTTGTATCTACTTTTATCCATATATTCTCTGTTGCTACACCCCTTGCAGCAAAAGAAGTTTTTAAATTATCAATAAAGTCTTTTGCTGTTTCTGCCATTGTAGCAAAAATTGCTCCGGCATTTTCATTTGCGTGTTGGTAATCGCAAAATTGTTTGTACATATGTGCAGAAATAAGCGAAACTCGTTCTTTAATTATTGGAGAATTTCTTAAATTATCGGAATTTTCGTAGTTACTATAATTGTTGCTCATTTGATACTATTCTAATATAAACATGCTTTAACGTAAACTATTATATTATTTAGTACTGTTTTCATGAATACATAAAACGATGTATTTAAAATTATTCAAATTATAAAATACGCCTGATGGGATTCAAACCCATGACCTTCAGGTTCGGACTCTGATGCTCTATCCGCTGAGCTACAGGCGTATAGCAATTTATATTATATTATTACTTGTAATTTTTTTCAATTTTTTTAATTGTAAATATTTATGAACCAATATTTCCTTTTAAAAAAAAATAATTAAATACATGTTGAAAAGTTAGGAGGTAAATTTATGGGTATGTCAGCTTCACAGGCAAGATTATTATCGATAACTGCCAGAATTAGTGATATTGAGTATAAATCTCAAACTATTTCAAATGTAAAAATAAGATTAGCCGATGAATCAGAGCAGCTGGCTATTAACTATACTAATGCGTTAAACAAACAAAAAATAACGTACACTACATATACTGACAGCGAACATGGTGGTCAGGCATATAAAGTTGATTTAACGCCTGATCAGCTTGCAAAGTATGGTTTTAGACTGGTAAAAGTAAGTGATGGAAGCGATGTTAGTGATAGTTTGAAAAATGTTAATTCATCACAAATGTATGAAATGATTGAATCGGGAGAATATATTATGCAGCAATATAAACTTCCTGAAGAAGAAATTTCATCTTTTGAACGCGGAAAAAGTTATGCATATTATGACGAAAAGGATAAAATTTATAAAAAAGTTCAAGTTGGTGATGCTTTTGACTCAAATAAAAAATATATGATAGCAGAAGACGTTACTGTATCCGGTAATTATCAGCTTGGAATTGAATCTGATCAAACTGAATTGGCAAAAGCTGAGGCCGAATATAACGCTGCTACAATGAAAATAAACAAAAAAGAAAAATTGCTTGATAATGAGTTAAAAGCTCTCGATACAGAACATAATGCACTAAAAACAGAGTTTGATTCAATCAAGTCTTTAATTGGCGATAATGTTGAAAAGTCATTTAATTTATTTAGTTAAATTAATCACTACCATACATAAAAAGGTCATGAAAAATGGCCTTTTCTTTATATTTATGATATATTTTTTGTATGAAATTAATTGGTGAAAATATACATATAATGTCTAAAAGAGTTCGTGAAGCACTTGTAAATAGAGACGAATCATTTATTATCGATTTAATCAATAAACAAAATCAAATGGATTGTATTGATTTGAATGTAGGGCCTGCAAAAGGTGAATTTGAGGGTGTTATACCTTGGCTTGTCGGTCTTGTCGAAAATAATTCTAAATTAAATATTTCTTTTGATACTACAAATTCTAGTGAAATGAAAAAAGGTTTAGATATTTGTAAGAATTGTTCTGATTCTTTCATAAATAGTGCAAGTTGTGATTATGAGCGATTAGAATCTATGACAGATTTAGCTTCTGAATACAAAACAAATATTATAGGTCTTACATTAAGCAGTAAAACAGGTATACCAAAAACCTCTGACGGCCGTTTCGAACTAGCATTAGAAATATATGAAACTTGTATGATGAAAGAAATTCCAAATGAAAAAATATATTTTGATCCGCTAATTTTACCTGTTTCAGTCGAACAAAGTCAAGTTATGGTAACATTGAATACTATAAAAATTTTAAAAGAAAGTTTTGAACCTGCTTGTAAAACTGTTGTTGGATTGTCAAATATTTCAAACGGTTCACCAAAAGATTTAAGACCATTAATTAACAGAACTTATTTATCACTTGCATATGGCGCAGGTTTAGATTGTGCTATTATTGATGCTTGTGATGATTCGTTGATACATACCATAAAAATGCTCGAATCCGGTAGTCCGACGACAAAAGCGGATGAGCTTTTACTGAATTTATCAAAAATTACTTCAGATTTTGCAGATATAGATGATATTTCATATGACAAAAATGATAAAACATCTTCAGATATTTATAGGGCAGCTTTAGTGTTGTTAAATAAGGAAATATATTCCCATAGCTTTACACAAGTTTAAATATTTGCTTGACTAAGTCCAATTTGTTATAATGTTTCATTGGAGGTATAGTCGTGAAAAAAATATTTGTATTTATAATTATGTGTTTTTTGTCAGGATTTAATTCTCAGGCCTTTGCAGATATGAGTAAAGAGTCTCATCAGCTTTATCTGCAAGCTTGTAAACTTGAATCTCAGGGAAATCTTGAAGGTGCGATTAACCTTGTTAAACAGGCTGTTAATCTATCTCAAAATGATGCGATACTTTATACAAAACTTGCAGGTTTATATGCAGATTTAGGCGATTATAATAATGCTCTTGGTGCATACAAGGCTGCGATTAAGCTTCGTCCAAATGATGCTTTTATTTATATAAGTATTGGAAATATTCTTCAAACAAAAGGTGATTTAGATAATGCTTACGCATCTTATATGCAGGCTATGGAAATTTTCCCGTCATATCAATATAATTATTTAAACCTTGCAAATGTATTGCTTGCACAAGGCAAGTATGACAGAGCTATTGAATATTACAATTTATTTTTAGCTGCATATCCTGATCAAGCAAGTGCAAAAGAAAATTTAGCAAATGCTTATCTAAATTCGGGTAAATATTCTCTTGCTTGTAAAAATTATGCGGCTGCATTAAAGGCAAATCCTGAAAATTTTAGAGAATATGCAAATTACGGATATGCATTATTTGAAGAAAAACAGTACTCTCAAGCTGTTGAAATGTTTAAAACAACTTTAATGGACACTCCGGATAATGTAAAAGCAAGAGCTGATTTGGCTGTTTCTTATTATATGCTTGGAAAACTTGAGTTATCAAAACAGCAGTTTGAACAAATTTTTAAACTTAAACCTGATTTAACTTCGTTAAGAATCTACTATGGTAATTTGCTTTCTGATATGAAATTATATGATGAGGCCGCAAAAGAATACTCCACTTATATTAAAGCTTATCCAAATGATGCGGATGCTTATAAATTGCTGGCGCTTGTATATAAAAATCAAGGAAAAGACGATTTAGCAATAAAAAATCTTTTAGCTGCCCTTTCAAAGAACAATGCTGACCTTGAGGTTAAAAAAGAATTAGCTTTTCAATATCACAAAAAAAATGATTATTTAAGCGCTATAAAATATTATGATGAAATATTAAAAGAAGATGCCAGCAATTATGATGTAAAGGCAAATAAGGCTTTGGCACTGCATGCTCTTAAAAAGTACGATGATGCAATTAAAATATATGAAACGATTTTATCTGAAAAGCCTAATGACCGCTTAAAACAAAATTTAGTCTCTGCATATATTTCTAAAGGTGATTATCTATTGACTAAAAATAAATTCAAAGATGCTATTCCTGCGTTTGAACAAGCTATTGTTAAAGATTCTAATCAAAGTTATGCTTACTATGGGTTAGCAAAGTCATATGAAATGCTTAATAATTATGATTTAGCGGTTGTAAATTATGAAAAAGCATTAGAAATTGAACCTAATAAAGAATTATATAAAAATGATTATGTAAAATTTAAATCTGAAAATTCTCAGAAAGACGAAATTGCGTCTGATGTTAAAGATGAAATAACGTCTAATCTGCCTAAGACTGTAAATATTAAAAGTGTTAAAGCGCTTGATAACGCCGAAAATGCAACTTCTTCAAAAGAAAAAGATTTGGCGACTTTAGATAATCTTATGATACAAAAACCTGCAGAGCAAATTGATGATAAGGTTAAAATATTAATCAAAGAAGGTGACAATTTGGCAAAATCAGATCAAAAAACTGAGGCAATTGACAAATATCTTGAAGTTTTAAAATTATCACAAAATGATTTTGTAACTGCTTTCAAAGTGGCAAATTTATATAAACTGGAAAATAATACTGATAAGGCAATTTTATATTATAAAAAAGCTGTTTCAATAAATAAAAACTACTCTGATGCTTGGTTTAATTTAGGACTTGTATATGGAACAAAAAATGACTATAAAAACTGTAAAGATTGCTTTAATAAAGTAATAAGCCTGAGCCCTGATTATGCTTATGCATATTATGCGCTTGCACTTGCATATGAAAAAGAAGGTTCTGTAGATAACGCAATATTAAATTATGAAAAGTATTGCAGTTTAGAGAAAGATGATTTAACTGTCAACGCAGTAAAAAATAAAATTAATGATTTAAAAGTACAAAATACTTCAAAATAAGGAATAAATATGCTTGCTTCTATAATTTTATTTTTTGGAACTGTAATTTTTGGCAGACATTTTCATTACGGAATAATTTTTAACGATGTTCCGTTTAACCCTGCGACTGTTGAAAATTATAAAACAACATTCAAAAGAAGTGAGCCGATTTATTGGCTTTTTATGGCAAAAAAGCCGATAAAAGCTGATTTTATTGAAATTCAAGTAATTAGTGCTACGCACAAAACAGGTTATTTAACAGTAACAGGAATTGTGTATTCGCATGATTATAGGATTGATAGAGATAATCCTCATTTTTATACTGATTATTTTGTAATCCATTCACCGGGGCATTATTACATGCAGATTTTTGATAAAAACCAATTGATAAAACCACTGGTTGCCGCTGATTTCTATGTAAGATAACTAATATTGAAAACTAACCATTGTCCATGCACCTTTTGCTTCAAAGCGAATATTTCTTGCTTTTACAGGCATTGTTTTAATAATTTCATTTCGAATATTAGAAAACACTAAGAATGGCAGAGGTGCACGTTTGTATGTTTCATAATTTGAAATTACAGCTTGAAATGTGGCTTCATCTATAAATGATACTGAATCTAAAAACAAGAACGCAACTTTTTGATTTGGTTTCATCTTGTAATACACTTCCTCATTTAATTTCTCAGTTAAAGTACTTCCTGAAAATTTATCAAGAGGTAATGTAGAATTCAGGAAAGTTCCTCTATAAAGATTTTTACCTAATCTCATTGCATCTTTTGTACTTAAAAAAGGCATATAGTAGTAATTAAAGTTGCCTTTATATATTTCTACTACATTTAGTTTTGAAAAATCAACGTATTTGTAAAAACGCCTTGCCGGATAATACGTTAAAACAATAAAGTCATCATCTTTCAAGTCGGCGCTTTTTATTAAATCTGCAACATATTTATTTCCTTCTTCTCTAGGCTGAAAAGCTGCATAAGAATGTGAAAAAACAAATCCTAACTGAAAGAAGAAAAATATTGTAAATATTGAAATTTTAAACCAATTTTTGTTGAATGCAGAAATTGTTGAGCAAAAAATTAAAATTAATATAGGATAAATTTCCATTAAATATTTTGATGTTATAGCCAATTTTCCAAGCATTGCAGCTATAACAGCAGTTAAAAATGTTCCAAGAACTATAATCCAAAGTTGATTGATTTCCTTTAATGTTTTGTCAAATATTCCGATTACAAGCACTGCAAAAGCAATTAATGCAGGTACAATAAGAAATATTGATTTGAAATTTAGCCCGTGTATATTTTCTATTACGTCTACATTAGATATTACAGGGGTAAAATAATCGCAGAACATCTGCAAAATTTTGTTAAAATTAAATACTGCCCACCATTGAGACATATTATCACCGAAAAATAATATCTTAATCAAAAGGGGTGATGATATAACCAAAATAATTGCAGTGATTATCCATGAAACTTTTACAAATTTTTTATAAAATTTTCTCAATTTAAAAGTTACATAGACAAGATTAAAAAATACATAAACAAATCCGATTGTGTGCGTTATAATAATCAAAAAGTCCGAGATAAGAAGACCTGACAGATTTCGTTTTCTTGGCTTTTTAACGGTTCTAAGCGTAAAGTATACGGATAGCGCAGAGAATAAAAATAACAGGCTATAAAATCTGACTTCTTGTGAGTAGTATACCAACAGACTGCTTAATGCCGTAAAAAGAGCGCACATATACCCGCAAAATTTTGATTTTTCTTTGCCTGCCAAATACATTACAGGTATAGATATTATTCCGGGGAGTACGGATGTATAGCGTAAAAATGTATCATTACTCGAAATTAAATTAAAAAATTTCAAGTAAAAATAATAAAGCGGCATGTGACATTGTGCAAGTATCCCTCTAAAAAACTCTTTTCCAATAGGAATAACTGCAATTGACCATGAAACATATTCATCGTTCCACAATCCGCCATCTTTATCTATGCCTAATATTCTTAATACTAAGCCTAAAATAGTTATTAAACTTATAATCAAAATTGTAAAATTCATATTTTAATTGTATACTAAAAAATAAATTAAGGTATTAGATATGAAGTTAATTATACAAATTCCATGTTTTAATGAAGAAGATACTCTTACAAAAACTATTTCAGATCTTCCAAAACAAATTGACGGAATTGATGAAATAGAAACATTAATTATTGATGACGGTTCATCTGACAAAACGGTTGATGTTGCAAATTGGAGCGGTGTAACACATGTATTAAAATTAAACAGACATGTCGGACTTGCAGGAGCATTTAAGGCTGGCTTAAACGAATGTCTGAGGTTAGGTGCTGATATTATTGTAAACACAGATGCAGACAATCAATATAATGCAGATGATATGAAAGATATTATAAAACCTATTATTGATGGAAATGCGGATATGGTTATAGGCGCAAGACCGATTTCCGGAATTTCAGGCTTTTCTCCGTTAAAAAAAATTCTTCAAAAGGCAGGTTCTGCTGTTATGCGATTAGTATCTTCAACTTCAGTTGAGGATGCGCCAAGCGGATTTAGGGCTTTTTCAGCTGAATGTGCTTCTGTTTTAAATATTTTTGATAATTATACTTATACTATGGAAACAATTATTCAGGCAAGAGCAAAAGATTTAAGAATTTTGTCAGTTCCTGTCAGAGTAAACTCTCAAACAAGAAAATCTCGTCTTGTTAAAAATATTTTTAATTATGTTAAGCGCACATCATTTACAATTTTACGCATGTTTATTGTGTATAGGCCATTTAGATTTTTTGCATTTATATCTTCAATATTTTTAATTTTTGGACTTTTACTTGCCGGAAGATTTTTATATTTCTTTTTTAATGATGGTGGAAATGGTCATGTTCAGTCTTTGATTTTTTCTTCCATCTGCATTATTACAGGTGTTCAAATAGGATTAATTGGCGTATTGGCAGATTTATGCGCAATAAATCGAAAGCTGCTTGAAGATATACAGCAGCGAATAAAAAAGTTTGAAAATAAATAAATTATGCAATAGATTTTAATTTATCGTCTGCTTCAACAACTTCAGTAGGCAATCCAACATGGTGAATTCTTGGAACTAAATAATCTTCGTGATATTCAACTAATTCAGGTGAATCATCATCAGTATCGTTGCAAACGAAAACTAATTTACCGTCAGCAGTCGTTTTAGCACCTACAACAGTGATTTCATGACCGCCTATAACTGTTCCATCATTATCTACAGATGTATAGCCTATAATAACATTTTGACCTTCAGCCAATGAATTCAACAAACTTCTTTTTACTGTATTAGCATCAGCTTTATATCCTGCTAATTTAGGAAGAGAATTACCATTTTCATCTTTAACTTCTGCAACATCCTGGAATGTTACGGCAGTTTTGTTAGATTCTGTAACGATAGATTCTGTGAATGTTTTTTCAATTTCAACCAGTCCTCTGTCCCCAGGACCAAAGGATGCAACGCGAATATCATTTAATGAGTTATAAGTCTGCTGAGAACCAACATTCATAAATGTAGATTGCATTAAGAC
>CAYLHN010000009.1:21062-30934 GCA_964383455.1 uncultured Muribaculaceae bacterium
CAATGGAGAACGTTCCAAAGCATCTCTGTCAATTGTTTGTATATGTGCTCTAAAAATAGCATTTTGGTCAGGTGAAATTGTAACTTCAGCCTTGTTATTTTCTTTCATTTGGTATGGAATTTTAAAATTATCCAATAGCCATTTAGCATCGTCTTTATTTTCGCATAAATTCTTTAATTCTATTGTTTTATTACAAGCCATTTTTTCAGAAGATAAACCTTCAGCAACACGAGCAAATTCCGCAGGCATTTGACTTGCTAAATTATATTCAATACTTGCAGCAACACAACATCCTGAATGAGGAACTTCTTGAGTAGATGAATCATATTGAACAAGAGTTTCTTTTAAATTTTCAGGTATATTGCCAAAGTGCTGAGTAATAATCGCAGGATTTGCAATTGTTTTAACAGTATCATTTAACATTGTTTTTGCATCTAAACCGTTTGCACGTTTATTAGTCAAAATTTTGTGTAAATTATCCAATGTTGAAGATTTATCATTTGATTTATTATTCAACAATGAACCTGTTTTTAGCATGTAATCAAGGGCTTTTTTGCCTTCTGAATCTAAATTTGAGGCAACATCTGTATATTTTTTTATGTCTGTTTGCGATGTAAGAGTTGTTTTTGCAACATTTACAGTATTATATCCTGTGAATGAAGGACGAGCGGCATTAATTTGAGGGTAAGACACAGAAACGCCTGCAGAAGCTTTTGCCTTTGCAGGTTGAATGTTATATATATTTGAAGTTTTAATACTGTTCAAATTTGATAACATGTAAAATATGCCTTTGCCCTTATACTTATTAAACGTAAATTATTTTGTGAATTTGCCTTTTTTTGATATAATATGTAATAATTGTAACAATTTACGGGGATTAATTACGAACATTAAAATTAAAAATATGACAGTTAAAGATTTAACTGTTTCAATAGATAGGCTTACAAGGTTTAAATATCCTGAAGAAAAATATTTAAGGGTATTCAAAGATATTATTTTATCTAATCTTATTGAACCAAAATTTAAGAAAAAAGATTTAGATATTATGGATTATACCAGTATAAAATCATTTGCTCAAAATATTATAAACCAATCTTTATTTGAAATTACCGGCATTAGTGAAAATTCATACGAAATAAATAAAAATCTTATTGAATACGAAGACAAAACTTTTTATATTTCACAAGAGACAAAATCTCTTATTGATAATGAAATTAATTATGATGCATTTTTGAAATTAATTAATGAAAATTCTGTTCAAAATTTAAAGTGGTTGTTAGTATTAAAAAATCCGAAAAATAACTTGAAATGCCAAAAATTTCCTGTGAAAAAAGTCGTTTTAGTGGAAGGTATTACAGAAGAAATTTTACTGCCTGAATTTGGAAAAATCTGCGGATTTGACTTTGATTCTGCTGGGATGCAAATTATATCTGCAGGCGGAAAAAATCAAGTAGTAAAATTATTTTACAAGTATGCTGAGCAGTTAAAAATACCAATTTTTGTACTGCTTGATAGCGATGCTAAAGAAAATTATAATCAAATAAAATTAAAAATGCGTAAATACGATAGAATACATCTTTTAAAGGGAGGAGAATTTGAAGATATTTTACCTGTAACCTTAATCAAAAGGACTTTAAATGATTACTTCTTAAATTTGAATTCAATTTCAGATGATGAGTTATTAAATGAACGTATGGTTATAAACTTGGAAGAAATATTTAAGAAAAAAGGCTTTCATGAATTTAAAAAATCAGAATTTGCGCAATTAGTAAAATCTCATCTTGAATCATTAGATGATATTTCGCCTGAAATTAAGGATGTTATTGCTGAAATTAGCGTAGTCCCTTTTTCTTTGCCTCAATAATTCCGTTCAGATAATATTTTACACCGTCAGTAATATACAATTTAGGTTCATTCATAACAAAATTATCCAGCATAATAATTCCATCATCTGTTTTACCTTGTGCAATCAATATGAGCCCAATCGTAATATCATCAAGAGGAGTTTTTTTATTGGCTTTCAAATATTTCAATTTTGAATTAAGCGTGCCCTGCATTTGATATGACGTTACAAGGTTAAGGTAATACTTAAACATTAAGGGCGAAAGTTTTACTGCATTTTCAAAACAGTCTTGCGCTGCTGCGTAAGATTGCATCCGTAAAAAAGTTTCGCCTAAATTGTTGTAATAGACGGCTGTTGCTTGTGTATCAGGATTAAGTGATATTGCTATTTTAAATTCCTGAATTGCAGCGTAATATTGACCTATTTCTAAATATCCAAGGCCTAAATTATTGTGAACATATGCATTTCTTTCAGGGTCAATTGTTGATAATCCAACATATTTTTTATCCGAAGCAAAAGTTATTGATTGAAAAAATAACAGTACAATGGTAAAAATAATAATTTTTTTTATCATAATAAATTAATTTCCAATCCTTCGTATGAAAAATCAGCTTTATCAGCAACATCTCCATATAATTTAGCAATATTATTCAATTTTTCATCGTCATATTGAGGATCGTAGTGATAAAATATAACTTTTTTAGCATGGCAAAAATCTTGAGCTTCTAATGCCATATCAAAAGTAGAATGTCCAAAACCTTGTTTTGGTGAATGAGGATTTAAATAATCTTCAGTTGTATATTGCGAATCATGTATTAACAAATCGCATCCTCTTGCAAAATTTGCAAGTTTTTTATCACCGCCAAAGTATGTTTCTTTGTCTGTTGCATAAACAAGATTTTTACCGTGATATGAAATTTTATAAACAGTAACACCTTCCTGCGGATGAGCATATGAACGATATGATGAAATTACAACATCGTCAGGTTCAGTTTGAAAATCATTTTTATCAACAATATTTTTTACAATAGGATCAGAACCATGTCTTAATATTATATACTCAGTTTCATTTATATCACAGATATTTAAATCAGCCGCAATATCACCTAAATCAATAGGAAATGATTTTGTAAACAATAATTGAGCAAGTTCATCAGCAAGACTTTCATTGTAGTTAGATGAACCAAATACATTAATTTTAGATGTTGGTAAATGATTTGGTGTAAAAAATGTAAAACCAATAATATGGTCTTGGTGAATATGGCTTAAAAGAATATTAGCTTTAACCGGTTTTCTTTCCATTAAATGACTTCCGCTCATTATATGACTTTTCATAAGGTCATTTCCTAAATCAATCAGACCGGTTCCTGCATCTAGAATAATCAAATGCCCGCCTGCATTGACTTCAACGCATGATGTGTTACCTCCGTATTGCATAAATCTTTTGTTTGCACAAGGATAGCTTCCTCTAACACCTCTAAATTTTACTTTAAATTCATCTAATTTGTTTGTCATATTATTTTTCCTTTTCTACTGTTATTGTAACTGTCCTGTCGGTTTCACTTCCAAAGTATATTGATGAATGAAAAACCAAAAGTTTGGATTTTTTTTGTAATTCTGTTAATCTTGTTGGCATATATTGTATATCAAACACGGCCTTATTTCGGTGATTGTGAACAGAAATAAATCTGAAAGCGTTTGGATATGATATAAGAGCAGGTGTGCTAACATGAACTATGTTACCTTCTTTTGTAACTTTTGTTGTATGGTAGTGTCCTGTGAATATTCCAATAGGATTTTTGTATTTATTTAATACTTCGTACATCTTATCCGCATTTATTAGTCTGTGTGTGTCGCTGGCAAAAGGTTGTTTTAGCGGAACGTGCATAAATATAAGTATAATATTATCGCCAGCTGAATTTATTTCTTTATCCAAGAATTCAAGTTGTTCTTGTGGTAATTCACCATTTGCGGTAATTCTGTTATCAATAATCGGGTCAAGTGCTATAACCTTGTATCCGGCTTTAGGGGTGAACGAATAGTAAGTTTTGTTAAATTTAAAATATTTATTATACTCTTTAATAATTTCTACAAAAAGTTTTTTACTTAAATATCCGCCAACACAGATATCGTGGTTGCCCGGTACTATATAATAAGGATATCTTAATTTTTGCGCGTGTTCCATAAACATTTTTAAATTTTTTTCAAATGGAACATCAACAACATCACCCGTAAAAAAGACAAAATCTAAATTTGGTGTCTTGTTTATAACATCAATAGCATCATCAAGCAATTCTTTTGAATTTGCAGTTAACCTGTATGCTTTATTTACAGTATCTGAAGAAAGGTGGTCATCACTAACCTGAGCGAACTTTAATGTAGTAGCGCCTTCAGCAGTATTAAAATACATTTGAATAGCACATGCTGTGATGATAACCATTACAGTTGTAAATATGAAATTTAAGGTTTTACCTAAACAACTTGAACGTTTTTTTCTTGTCATAAGTATTAAATCTCGATTCTATAGTATTTTTAATATTATTATAGCTAATATTATCATCAATTGAATCATACAGTCCCATTAATGCCATATATAAAGGCTTTGCATCGGGGTATGTTTCAATACCGTTTTCCAAAATTTTTATTGCAGCGCTGGTTTTAGATGTATTATAATATATGCAGCTTAAATCAATGTAATCTTGATAAGTTAACGGTGATATTTGTATTGCCAAATTCATATATTGAACGTATTTTCGTTTATCTCCAAGCGAATCATATGCTTGAGCAAGATTATAGTAATAAATAGGCCTGTGATTGTCAGCAACAATCGCTTTATTAAAATTTGTAACTGCGGGTTCAAATTTTTTTAACATTAAATTACAAAGTCCAATATAGTTATATAGCTCTGCATACTGATATTCCGGTTCAATAATCTGAAAATTTAAAAGAGCTTCATTATATTCTTCATTATTAAATAAAATTTTTGCCAATTCCATTCTGTAAGTTATTGAAGAATTTAACTTTAAAGCTTTCAGCATATATATTTTTGCATTTTGGTAGTCTCCCTTTAAATAATAATTTTTTGCCAATACAGAATAAGCAAAATCAGATTTTGGATTAAGTTCAATGTACTTTTTCAATGCAATAATTGACTGATCATATTTATCAGTATTAAAATAAGCTATGCCTAAGGCTAAATATGATGGGGAAAAATTTGGATTAATGTCTATTGCATCAATATAATAATCTATAGATGCAGGATAATTTCCTGTATTGCTGTAGTAATCACCAATTAAATAATGTGTCCAATGATTATCAGGATTAACTTCTAAGGCTTTTTTGAGAAATGAAAAATGTTTTTCCATATCACCTTTTTGTTTGTATAAAAGTGCCAAATTTATATAAGGCTGCGGATAATATTTACTTGTTGACGCAGCTTTTTTAAAATATTTTTCAGCACTTATAAGGTTATTTTTCATCCAATAAGTCATGCCTAAATTGTTATATGCAATATAATTTTTGTCATCTATAGATATTGCTCTGAAAAAACATTTTATTGCATTGTCATATTCTTTATTTAAATAGTACTGTTTACCTTGCTTATTATAGTATTCAGATGTATTTTCAATTTTATATCGGTCACTTTTAGGGATGTCAAGTATTGCCAAATCAGCCAAGCTTTTTTCTTTAGACATTATTATTGCGCTTCTTGATAAATCATCATTTGTTTCTTGGGGAATTAACAAATCTTTCAATTTAACTGCTCTTTGGTCATTTGGATTAATCATTAATACATAATTAGTATATTCAAGAGCTTTAGTTGTATCTCCAAGTTCAATGTAATTCTGTGCAATATCAAAATAATCGTCAGACAACTCACTTGAATAACAAGGAATGTTTATGCAAATTATAAATAAAAATATCAAACATATTTTTTTCATATTATTTGTCCGAATTATCCAGGTTAATTTCATCAAATACACTTGTTATTTGCTTGTGTTTATAAGCTGAACAAGAGTTCCATAATAAAGTCTTTAAAATATCATCAGGATTTTTATTTTTAAAGTCATAGCTGCATTCACCCTGTACCATATTTTGAGAACCGTCCACAATACTTGAAAAATATTCACAGCAATAGCAAATCTTCAGATGAAATCCATAATCATTAAGCTTGGATGTAAGTTCATTAAGAGCTTCAACCATTCTTAGTTGTTTACTGGATGTGAATTTTTTCTTTTTAAAAGAAAATACAACTTTTGCTAAACCGTCTTCAGATATTAAATCCAAATTGCACGGAATATTTGATTTCCCGTTTGATGCAACAACTTTTACAGTATATTTTTGTATTTTTTTATTATTATTTTCATTATTAATAAAATATTTTTTTATAAATCTGTATGGAGGTAAATTATCAAGAATATGAATAATAGAGTATAAAGGATAAATTGCTAAATATATAAAATCCTTTGCGTGCAAGCCTGATTTTATATACCCGATGGCAAATCCCAATGACAATAGCGAAAATAAAGCAAATACAAAAATAAAATTAAATAGAAAATAATATTTTGCAGAAAGAAGTAAAAATAAAATTGATAAAATTAGTACGACAAGACCGCTAGGTGCTATAAGTGAACACACAAATTCAATAAATTTAAAATTGAATGTAAAAAGTTTTGTAAAACAATTTTTAAATAAACTAATTCTGTAGCTTAATGAAGGTCTTTCGCTAACAAAATTATAATATTTTACATATGTTTTTAACGTCGGTACATATAAACAAGGATAACCTAAGTCCGCAGTTAAAACGCTATATTTTAATTCTGTATTAATATTCTTTATATCAAGTGCATCGACTTTTTCAACAAAATCTTTTTTTACAAACATTACAGAAGAATCAATTTTATCTGCGAGTCCCAATAAAAATCTTGATTTTCTGATGAAATTATTGATAAATTTATGGTATGCTATTTTAATTTTTTCACTAAAAGTATGATTTTCATTTTCTAATATTATGTTCTGACCTGTTACAATAGGAGATACCGTCAGTGCATAATTAGACTTACTCAAGAAATCCTGTTCAATGAATCTGTTTATATCGACAAAGGCATATGAATCAAAGGAAGTATCTTCACGCATACTTTCAAGCAATATAGATACTGCTTGATCTCTACCTACAGTAACACCATCATTAAGATTTAATATTCTTAAGTTTGGTGATTCATGTATCAAGTCATCAGAATGGTCAGAACAATTATCTAAAATTACTTGGATAAAATATCTGTCTGCGGGATAATCTTGAGAATTTAGCTGATTAAGCATGTTTTTAAGAGAATCATACTCATCATGAGAATATAAAACTATACAAAAACGGGATTGCTCAACCGTGTCACAGTATTTTTCGTACTTGCTTAATTTTCTTTCATTTAAACTTCTTATACCTAAAACGAAGAAATAAAGCGAAAATATCCCTATGTATAAATATATAAAATCTAAAATTAGTTCCATAGCTAAGCCTGTTGACTTAATTTTATAAAAAACATTATAAAAAATCCATGATTTTAACAAAAATGTAATATTAGTATATATTTTGTTTAAAATAAACCGCATTTATGAGATTATAAATATACACAAGGAGGAAATATGACTGAATATGTATTTCATGACGGCAAGTTTGTTTCAAGCGAAAAAGCAACTATAACAGTGCGCACTCACGCATTTCTTTATGGTACTGCTGTTTTTGAAGGAATAAGAGCTTATTATAATAAAGATGAAAATAAAACTTATATATTTAGACCAAAAGAACATTTTGAACGCTTATTAAATAGTGCAAAATTACTTTATATGGAACATTTATACACGGTAGAAGAACAAGTTAAAATAATTAAAGAACTTTTAAGAAAAAATAATTACAAGAAAGATGCATATATCAGACCAATTATATATAAGTCAGCAGAAAGAATCGGTCCGCATTTAATGGATAATCCTGATAAGTATGCAATGTTTTCATTCCCAATGGATGATTATTTTGAATCAAAAGGCTTAAAAGTATGTGTTTCCAGCTGGAGACGCAATTCCGATAATTCTATTCCTCCAAGAGCAAAGATAAATGGCGCCTATGTAAATGCATCATTAATTTCAACTGATGCAAGATTAAATGGTTTTGATGAGGCAATAGTTTTATCACAGTCAGGAAAAGTCGCAGAAGGTGCGGCTATGAATTTATTTTTGGTAATTAACGGCAAACTTGTTACTACAACTACAACTTCTGAAATACTTACTGGTATTACAAGAAACACAATACTAAGACTTGCAAAAGAAGTATTGGGACTTGAAATTGAAGAAAGAGTTATTGATAGAAGTGAATTGTATTCTGCAACAGAAGCATTCTTCTCAGGAACAGGTGCGCAAGTTGTTCCTATTACATCAATTGATAATCATCCTGTGGGTGATGGCAAAATTGGCAGAATATCTTTAGATATCCAAAATCTTTATAATGACGTTGTAAGGGGAAAAGTTCCTAAATATAAAGAATGGTGCGTTGATATAGATGATTAGTTTTTTCGGACTTTGCATAAAAAACTTAATAACTTCTATTGCATATCTTTTTTCAGGTGAAATGCGTTGGAAAAATATGATTACTCAAGCTGCAGCGATAAGCTATGATTCATTACCTATTTCTATGATTATATGTTTTATTGCTGCTGCAGTTATTGCAATTCAAGTTTCAAAACAATTTTTAATGTCTGGTGCTGATACATATATTGGCGGTACAATAGCAATTGTTATAATTAGAGAAATTGCTCCGGGATTTGCAGCATTAGCTATTGGAGCAAGAGCTGGTACCTCTATTTCTGCAGAAATTTCAAATATGAAAGTTACATCTCAGGTTGATGCGATGAAAACTCTTAATGTAGAACCTGTGGGTTATTATTTTACACCAAGAATAGTTGCAGGCGCATTGACAGTTCCTTTTGTTGTTATTATTGCCGGGGTTGTCGGAATAGTAGGCGGACTTTTGGTATCTTGGCTGACAATTGATCTTCATCCAAACAGATACATCAATTCTGTTTGGTTGTGGCTGAATACAAGAGATATTTATATCTGCTTATTTAAGGCTTCAATTTTTGGCGCATTGGTTGCACTGGTATGTGCTACACAAGGATATTTAACTAAAGGAGGAGCAAAAGAAGTTGGAATTTCGACCACTCAGGCGGCTATAAAATCAACAGTCTATTTGCTTGTTGCTGATTTACTGATAAATCTTGTATTTTACGTTAAATAAATTTAAATCCCTCATTATTTCTTTTAATGAGGGAATTTATTCTGCAATATATTATTTTCTTAATTAAGCATCTTTTGTTTCATCTTCTAAATATTTATAATCAAGTAAGCTGGATTCGTTTTTGCTTGCCGAAGTGTCATAGAATGTTGACATTTGTTTTAACATTTGCGATCTATCTGCATTACGTTGTTTTTCAACCGAAGAATTAACACCGTATGCTTGTATTTCCGCATTTGTAACTTTACCATCTTTATTTGTATCAATTTCATTAAAATGCGACATTACTGTGTCTAATAATGAAGATGACATACCTGTTGATGTCCCAAGTTGAATTAACTGTTCCATCGTCATACCTTGACGAGTCAAGTTTGTTGTATAGTTGTTAATTTCATCTGCTGTAATTTTACCATCGTGGTTTTTATCTACTGAATTAAAATTAGTTTGTAAATATGCCTTAAAGTTTTGGTTTAATCCATTTGAATTAAGTGCATTGTTAGCATCTTTTGATGCTAAATTTTTTAATGTCACACCGTCATTAAATGCCGTTGATAATACAGAAAAAGTGTTATTTAAGCCTGAATTCATATTAGTAAATAATGATGTTCCGTCTAATCTAGCCATAAAGCCTCCTATCTTTTATAGCTATATATTAATAATTATTCTTTAAAAATCAACCATCTAAATATACTATTTTTACAATAATAAAAAAGTCCCTGAAAATAGGGACTTAAGAAAACTTTTTTCGAG
>CAYLHN010000010.1:0-29878 GCA_964383455.1 uncultured Muribaculaceae bacterium
ATTTTGTTTAATAAAAAAGGGTTTCCTTATTTCCCTCTCACGAAACGATAGTTAAAATTTTCGTTCGGCGCAGTCCTGTATATTATTTTTTAAAATAATCGCAAATAAGTTTTTTTCTGTGCGGAACTAAATTTTTAATATTTTCAATAAAAGAAATTTTTTCTGAGTCTTGTAATTCTTTTTTTAAAATTGCTTTTTCCAATAATACATTATTGTAAACTTCACTACATATTTTTGATTTTTCCATATGCTGTTCCAAGTTTAGCAATTGTATTTCTTTTTCTTTAATAGCTTGTTTTAAATCTTTTTTCTTCAAAACCTATATCCTTTTATTCTCTGCTATTTTAGATTAAGACTTTAATGAAAAATTTAAATCAATCTTTTAGTTGATTTAAATTACGTTTACCTCATTATTTTAGTTGAATTTAACAATTGTGTCAAAAATTGATTTTCATGTTATAATTACAAAAAATATCGTTAAGGTAACTTTAATGAATATTTGAGGGCAGGGATTTTGAGTTTATAAATAAGGGAAAGTCGGCATGAGTGATGGATTTAATGTTAATGATTTAGATAATAAATTTGCGGAAATTTCCGAAATTTTGAAATCGTTAAAAGAAGAAAATGCTTCAAAATTGGAAGATACAAATAGAATTGTTAACAATTTATGTGAAAGTGTTAACAAAGATGAAGTTGTTTCAAAAATATCTAATCTTGAGACTATAATTGCAAGAATTGCCGGTGATTATGATGTTTCATTACATTCTGTCCATGAAAATGTCATGAATTATCTTGCAAGTATAAAAGACGAATGTGAATCTGCTGACATCAAAATGAATAACTTTGCTTTCGAATTTAATTCATTAAAAAGTGAAGTTGAACAGTTGTTTTCGGAATTTAAAAGTATATATGGAGTTCAAAACGATAATTTCAGCAGTATTTGCAACGGAATTTATTCAAGATTTGACAGTATTATGAATTCTGTTGGTAATACTAAAGACGCCGATTCAATATCAGAATTGAAAAATAATATAGAAGGTTTGCAGCATCTAATGCAGGAACTTTTGTCTGCGTTTGCCGATAAAAATTCTGATAATCCTGTTACTATAGACATAAAATCATTAAACCCTTCAGGTTTAAGTCAGGAAGATTTTGACAATTTAAATAAAAATTTAGAATCAGAAATAAATAAAATAAAAAATCAAATTAATTTTGTATTTTCTGACCTGATGGAAAATATTTATAACTATTACGAAAAATTATCTGCACAGTTTAAGCCTGTAAATGAGGCTGTTCTTGAATTTTCAAAAATTAACTTTGATGAAATATTTGAAAAGATTGCAGAACAAAAAAATAGTTTGAAGTCCGATGACGATGTGGAACAAACTCCAAGTATAGATGCAGCTTTGTTTGACAAAATAGAGGCATCTTTAAAAGAAGTAGTTTTAAATTCATCGGATAAAATTTTGTCAGTTTTAAGCACTCTTAAAACTGTTGTTCCTCAAGTTGGGGACGATGATAGCAAAGCTGCTGCTCAAGTTATTCAAACTTCTTTAGATATTGATAATTTAACTTCCATATTTAATTCGGAATTAAATTCTTTGAAAGATGAATTAGGCAGCAGATTTGACAATATACACAAACATTTGGATGAAGTTTTTGTTCCTAAATTTACTGATGTCGAAAATAAACAAAATGAAATTCTTGAAAAATTAAATTCTGTAAATGAAGTAGAGCTTTTAAATTCTTTAAAAGAAAAATTGGATAATTTGAACGATAAATTATCTGATTTAGAGTGTGATTGTCAAAAAGTATCTCCGGTAGAATTATCACAAGAATCTGTATCAGAATTAAGTGAAGAAGAAAAAAGCGCATTATTGAATTTTAATTCAGGGCTTAATGAAATAAAAAATTGTATTAATTCGGCATCAAAAGCAATTGCTGATAAAATTTCTAATTTTAACTCAGACAAAACAAATTTCGATGTTATAAATCAAAAGCTCGATTTATTGGCAGTGAATGATGATGTAAAAGAAGAGATTGAAAGTTATTTAAGTGAAATTAAAAATACAGTAAAAGACCAGCAAAAATTTCTTAATACGGTAAATATATTGGAAGCTTTAAATTCTCTTGACGATATTAAAAACATGAAAGGTATAGAGCAGCTTTCAAAACTTTCAAATATTATTAGTGTTGAAAAACTTAATGCCTTAAATAAACTTACATTATTAGAAAATCTCCAAAATCTCGACAGAATTAACGAATTGGAAAATATTCCAAAACTTTCAGGCATGATTGATTTGCAAAAAAAATTGCAAGTCTTTGTTGAAGATTTAGATAAAAAATTAAATAATTTATCCGATAATTCTGAAAATATCAGTAATTTATCTAAAAAGGTAGAGAATGTTTTATCTGAAGATTTCAAAGCTCAGATTGCAGAAATTGAAAGTAATTTTAAACAAGAATTAGAAGCTGTAAAAACAACAATTATGAAGCATGTTTTAAACGTTTTTGAACAACTTTCGTTTGTTGTTGAAGGTGAAGAAATAAAAGATTTTGTAGATGAAAAAGCTCAAGATATAATTTCCCAAACTCAAAATATTATAGAAAAAACTCAATCAATTTATGAAGTTGTAACGAAAAATGACGATGTTACCCAAGAAATAAGAACAATAAAGCATGCTGTAGATTCTTTACATCCGCTTGAATATAAAGATATCGAAGAAGATATTAAACATTTGAATGAAGTTTCTGAAAATGTCTCAAACACAATAAATGCGAATTTATCAAAATTTTCTGAAAATTTAACAGCTCAAGTTGAAAACATGGGGCGTCAATTTAATCAAATGAGAGTGGGTTCGGAAGTTGATGACGGCAGTTATAGTTATTCAATGCAAGATGTTGAATCTGATATTGCTCATTTAAGATTAGCTTTAAATAACATTAAAAATGTTGTTGAAGAAAATTCATTAAAAGAAATTACTCAATATGTCAACGAAATTGTTCAGCAAGTTGAAAGTATGAAATTTAATATCACGCAAGATGATATATTTAAAATTAAAGTTGATGTTGAAAAAATGTATTCTGACGTGTTGAGTATAAGTTCAAGAATAAATAAACTTTTACTCGCATCAGATGAATCCGCAGTTGCTTTGAGTACCGCAATGGATTCTTTTAAACAGGTTATGTCTGACTTGTATGAAGGAATGAAAAAACTTGATTATACTGAAATAACAAATACACTTGATAAAATTAAAACTGATACGGAAAATACTGCAAAACAAACAAATAATACTGTTGAATCAGTTGCAAAACTTTCCTTGTGGGCAGATGATACCGATGAAAAATTGACGGATATTTCTGAAACTTTGGAAAAATTAAAAAAAGCAATGCCTTCTAACGAGAATGTTTTAGATGAATTGGAAACAAAATTTGCTAAGCAGCAGCAAAGAATTGAATCGTTAGAAGATAAATTAGATGAATTAATTGCACTTTCTTCCGATAATGATTCTTCTAATGTTTCTAAAAAACTTAATGATATTGATAAACAATTAACAAGATTAAACAGAAGTATTGAACGATTAACTTCATACGTTGATGAGGAATAATTATGGACGCTATTGTCATTTTTTGCACGGTACCAAATAAATCTGAAGCAAAAAAAATATCAAAAGCACTTATCGAATTAAAACTTGCAGCTTGTGTAAGTACAGTTGATAAGGTTGATTCAATGTTTTCCTGGAACGGTGAAACTTGTAATGAACATGAATTACTTTTAATTATAAAAACTAAAAAAGATTTATTTGAAAAAATCGAAAGTGTTATAAAAGAGCTTCATTCCTATAATGTTCCCGAAATAATAGGACTTCCTGTTATTATTGGTTCTGAAGATTATTTGGGCTGGATTGAACATGAAACAAATGTTTAAAGCAGACGAATTAATAAAATATTATAAATCTCTTGGCTTAGATGTGCATACCTCTACAAAAGCAAGAGGACATTTAGGTTTCTTTTTAAACGGAAGGATTGATGTTTCAAAAAATACCCCGGAAGAAAAAATCATACCAACGCTCATACATGAATTTGCACATTATATTCATTCAAAAATAGAAAAAAATATAGCTAAAAATGGCGGTTCTATAAATATTATTTTCAATACCGATGATATTTTAGAAGAAGAACTTTTAAACGTTACAAAATTTGTTGATGAAAATTCAAAATGCGAAAAACTTTTTATACACAAAGAAATCGTAAAGAAAAAAATAAAGGTTTTAGATGATAAAATTAAAAAAGATTTTCCAAATTTTAAACGCTCAAAACCATTTAGAGAATTTAATAAGGCTATCAGAGGAACTAATTTAAAATATCTTTTAAAGTATGATAAGGTTCGTATAATGCCGTGGTTTTTATTTGGAAAAGAAGAAATTTTATCCATAAATAACCTTGAAAAAGACTTTCCAAATTTAAAACCTTCTTTTATTGATTATATAAGGCTGAAATCTTTTTTACGAAAACAAAATAGAATTTCAGGCAGAATTGCAAAAATTCAAAAATATTATAAACGCCCGACAGAACTATTTGCGAGATTTGCAGAAGGGTTGTTTTTAGATAATAATAAAGTCAAAGAACTTGCGCCAAAAGCATACAAACGATTTTTTGAATTATTAAATTCCGGTTATTACAAAGAATTAAAAAATGTATTTCAAATGTTATCTATAGTTGATTAATTAAAAGATTACAATTTATTAAACATTTTTATTTAGCACAATTTTGTAATATAATTTTTTTGTACACATTTTATCGGGTAGTTGTAGTGGAAAAAGAGAAATATCATTTTATTGCAATTGGCGGAATAGGTATGAGCGGTCTTGCAAAATATTTATTGCAAGAAGGTTTTGATGTATCAGGCTCCGATATAAACGATAGTAAATATATTGACGAAATACGCAAATTGGGCGCAAAGGTATATATAGGTCACGATGAAAAAAATCTTCCCGACAAATGTGTCGTTGTTGCAAGTACTGCAATAAAAGAAAGTAATCCGGAAATCCAAAAAGCAAAGAGATTGGGACTCGAAATATTACATCGCTCAGATGTTTTAAAAAGACTTTCAGAACGTTCTAAATGTTTTATCGGCTACGCAGGAACACACGGAAAGACAACAACAAGCGGACTTGCATCTTATGTAACAGATTTGGCAAATCTTGAACCATCTTACGTTGTTGGCGGAATTATACCTGATATTCATACAAATGCAAATTACAAAAGTGACAAATATTTTATTGCAGAATTAGATGAAAGTGACGGAACTGTTGTTAAATACAATCCGGATATTCTTGTTATAAATAATCTTGAAGCTGATCATTTGGATTTTTATAAAAATGGTTTAGACTCACTTGTAGAAACTTTTAACAGCTTAATTTCAAAAATGAGTGATAAACAAAAAGTCTTGATAAATAATGATAGCGAAGGCAATTTAAAATTAAGCGGTCATAAATTTATAACTTATGGATTAAATAATGCCGATTATGCAGCAAAAAATATTGTTTTAACACCATCAGGAAGTACTTTTGATGTATATTACAAGGATGAATTTCTAACAGACTTAAAAATAAAACTTTTAGGCAAGCATAATGTCGTTAATGCACTTGCAGTATTGGCCAGTTTAAATGAAGCAGGTATAGAAATAAGCAAAATCAAAGAACATTTTGAAACATTTACAGGTATGGGCAGAAGATTTCAACTTGTTGGTGAAGTTAAAGGTGCGTTAATTTATGATGATTATGCACATCATCCGACAGAAATAAAAGCAACTCTTTCCGCTTTAACCGAATTCCCTGATAAAAATGTAATTGCTGTTTTCCAACCGCACAGATATACACGCTTGCAAAGTTTATGGAATGATTTTATTGACGCTTTTAATGGTGTGCATAACGTTATTGTAACTGATGTATTCGCAGCGTCTGAAGACAAAATCGAAGGAATCAGCGGTGAAAATTTTGCAAAAGAATTGAAAAATGCACGTCATATTACAGGTTCAATGGAAGATGTTGCAAGGGCAATATATCCTTCGTTAAAAAGTGGCGATATTGTTGTTGGACTTGGTGCAGGCACAATAACGGAACTGGGTAAATACCTTTTAAAAATGGGTAAGTGAATTATGGATATTGAAGTTAGACATAATTTTAATGCCAAACATCTTACCTCGTTTAAAGTTAGCGGTGAAATTGAGAATGCATATTTCCCGCAAAACATAGAAGAATTGGTTTATTTACTAAAAATACTTGATAAACCGCTTGTGCTGGGAAATTGTTCAAATGTTTTGATATCAACATTTGGATATCGAGGTGATGTTATTTTTACTACAAAATGTAATAAAATAACTATAAATGGGCAAAGTCTTGAAGCGGAATGTGGTGTAAAAATTCAAATGGCATCTAAACTTGCCTGTGAAAACGGTTTGAGCGGTTTTGAATTTATGATAGGTTTTCCTGCATCAATAGGCGTTGCAGTATTTATGAATGCTTCTGCACAGAAACAAGCTGTAAGCGATTTTTTGGTTTCCGCAAAAATCTTTGATTTAGATACAAAAGAAGTTTTAACACTAACAAAAGAAGATTTAAAATTTGATTACAGAAAATCAATTTGCCAAAGTAAAAATTATGTAGTTTTGTTGGCAAATTTCAATTTACCTTATGGTGATAAATCTGAAATTCAAAGAAAAATGACTGAAAATCTTGAATTTAGGCATTTACATCAACCATCTTTAGCTTTACCAAATTGCGGTAGTGTCTTCAAAAATCCTGAAAATAATTCAGCAGGCAAACTCTTGGATGAAATCGGCGCAAAAAGTTTTTGTTTTGGCGGGGCAAAAGTTTGGGAAAATCACGCAAATTTTATCATCAATTTTAATGATTCTACATCATTAGATATTCTAAATCTGATGAAAAAGATGTACAATGAAGTTAATGCAAATTTCGGTATAAAACTCAAACCTGAAGTAATTTATATCGGAAACAAATCAGAAGAAGAGGAAAAAATATGGAAAATATTAAAGCAACAATAGATAAAAATGCAAAAATTGGGGTTCTTTGCGGTGGAATGTCTTCTGAAAAAGAAGTTTCTATGCGTTCGGGGAAAAATTGTTTTGATGCTCTGAAACGTTTAGGTTATAATAATGCAGAATTAATTGTTGTTGATGAAAATATTGCAAATACATTAAAAGAAAAACAAATTAAATATGCATACATAGCGTTGCATGGAAAATATGGTGAAGATGGTTGTATTCAGGGGTTATTGGAAATTTTAAAAATTCCTTATACAGGATGCGGAGTTATGGCATCAGCAATTTGTATGAACAAAGAATACACTAAAAGAGTTCTTTCAACTTGTCATGAAATTCCGTTAATAAAATCTGTATTTGTAAAAAAAGGTGAAAACGTACAAGCAAAAACAAAAGATTTAAAATATCCGTTAATAACAAAGCCTGTAAGCGAAGGCTCAAGTTTTGGAATGACAAAAGTTAATGCTCCGGAAGAATTACAAAAAGCATACGATGAAGCAACAAAATTTAACGATGATGTTTTAATCGAGGAATTTATCGACGGATATTTCGTAACTGTCGGAGTATTAGAAAATGAAGGAAAAGTTTTTGCAACAGAGATTTTGGAAATTCGTACAAAAACAGAGTGGTACGATTTTGATGCAAAATATACAAAGGGCTTATCTGAGTTTATTTTGCCTGCTAATTTGGATGAAAAAACAACAAATTTAATAAAAGATTTAGCTGTAAAATCGCATATAACTGCAGGCTGCAGCGGCGTTTCCAGAGTAGATTTTATGATAAAAGATAATGAACCGTACTTTCTGGAAATCAATACAAGTCCGGGAATGACTGATACAAGCGATTTACCGGCGCAGTCAAAAGTTATGGGTATAGATTACGATAATCTTGTTTTACTTATTTTAAACAGTGCAGGACTAAATAAATAATGGCAGATGAAGAAGAAATAGAATCAGAATTAACTGAAGATATACAAGAAGGGCAAGAATATAATGAAAATTATATCAGCACCCGCATAAGACGCAACAAACAAGAGCGTAGTGTCAGACGTTCAAATATGTGGATGCGTCGTTTAAAAGTATTTTTGAGAATTTTGACTATTCTTTTATTAATGTTTTGCTGTTATAAATTGATTAGACTGCCTCAGTGGTATTTACCTTCAAATGCTTTTGATTCGGCAAAAAGTTCTTCTTTGGAAATTTTAAACAATAAAATTGTTCCTGATTATTTTGTTGTAGCTGCACTTCGTAAAAATGAGGTGCCAAAAGTTCCGATTTATATGTTTGATACGAGTGATATAAGAAAAAGCATAATGCAGTTGGCACCTGTTGAAAATGTTTATATCAGACGTTTTTGGTTTCCTGCAAGACTTCAAATAATAGTTCAGGAACGTGTTCCTGTTATTACTATTGCTGTTGATGAAAATTCAGAACCTATTGCATTTTTTACAAAGGGCGGAAAACTTATTGGCAGAGATTTTTTACCTTTAGATAAATCCATAAAAACAATTAAAGTTTTAACCATGGGTTCAAAAACAGATGACTACCGTCGTTGGGATAATAGCCGTGTTGAAGAAATAGAAAATCTTGCAAAAATAATCGAATCGGTGACAAAAGAACCGTTAGAATATATAGATTTACGAAATCCGAAAGATATTTATTTTAAAATATCTGATTTGAAAATCAGACTTGGAGAAATAGATGAAACAGTAAAAGAAAGAATTTCAAGACTTCCGTCTGTAATACCTGAATTAGAAAAAATGGATAAGAAAATACTTTATCTTGACTTTAGATGGAAAGATGCAATTTATTTAAAACTTGAAGATAGTGAGATAAAACATAATGAAGATATTAGCAGCTCAAATTAAGTATAAATATGCAAATTTTGATTATAATTACGAAACTATAATTAATCACTTTGATAAAAACGCTGATTTAATTATATATCCTGAAATTGAAACAAATTCTGCTATGAATTTTGACAGTAATTATAAAACTGCAAAATCAGAATTTTACAATAATTTATGTAAGCATTTTGCTAATAATACAGTTTTAGTTGGACAGACTTTGATAAAAAACGGGAAATTATATGATATTTCAAATGCTTACTTTGAATTAAACGGTGAAAAGGTTTATGTTTCTGACACTTACAAAGATGATATTAATTGCGATTTATACATTTTGGCAAAAAATCGTTATTATGTAAAAAATTCAGATTTTATCGAAAATATTACAACCAAACAAAATTTTATTTGCGTAAATGCGATAATGCTTGAAGAATCAAATGTTTATGCCGGTCAAAGTTTTGCAAAAAATGCTAAAAATGAAATTGTTGAATTATTCCCGTTAATAGATGAAAAAATAAAAGAAATAAATTTTTCAAAAAAAATAAATATTGAAAAAAGTCAGACAGAAGAAGAAATTTATAAGGTTACAACTTTTGCGCTAAAAGAATATTGTGAAAATACAGGTTTTAAAAAAGTTTTACTCGGGCTTTCAGGCGGTATAGATTCTGCTCTGACAGCAGTTCTTGCAGCTGAAGCGCTGGGTGCTGAAAATGTTTATTCAATTATGCTTCCAAGTAAATATTCAAGCGAAGGAAGTATAAAAGATTCTGAAAAACTCGTTAAAAATATCGGAATAAATGCTACGACAATTCCTATTTCGTCAATGTTTGAATGTTTTATGGAAAATGTTGCAACAGAACACAAACTGGATTTAGCAGAAGAAAATCTTCAGTCACGCCTGAGGGGTTTAATTTTAATGTTCTATTCTAACAGAGAAAATGCTCTTTTGCTTTCAACAGGAAATAAATCTGAAGTCGCTTGCGGTTACGGTACGCTGTATGGTGATATGTGCGGAGGTTTGAATTTAATAGCCGATTTGACAAAAACTAATGTATATAAGCTTTCTAATTGGATAAACAGAAACGGTGAAGTAATTCCGCATGAAATCATTGAAAAAGCTCCGTCAGCAGAACTTAGACCAAATCAAAAGGATCAGGATTCATTACCCGAATACGAAATTCTTGACGGAATTATAGAAGATTATATTGAAAATCAATTGTCTTACAATGAATTGAACATAAAATATGATAAAAATATAGTTGATAAAACGCTAAAACTAATTTATCGTGCCCAATTTAAGCGTAATCAAGCCTGCCTTGGTGTAAGACTTACAGAAAATGCATTTTGTTCAAATGTTAAACTCCCTGTAATACAAAAGTTTTACTAGGTTGCTAAATTTTAAAATAAAGCTGATTTGATTATTTTTTATTTTTGAGTTTTCTTACTCCAAATTGAAATATTTGTTTTAGCAGATGAGGATAAGATTTTTTTATCATTATTTTTAACACTTGAGAATCAATAATATTTAGTGCTTCGTGTCTTATTATAAAATTATTTTTTACATTTACTAAAAATCTTAAAGGCGTTTTACCTGCATTTTTTGCGTGGTTTCTTTTATTTACAAGGTTGTTTTTTAAAATAAGAGAATTACCCTGAATATGTGCCAGATTAAATAAAAGTTTATCAGGACATATTTTCCATAAATCTGTATTTTTATAATTTAAGATACAATTTAAGACTTCCCGTTTAAACATTCCACAGCTCATAGGCGCCCAATACCATCCTCCGAACGGATATTCTGCAGGCGTTAACAATCTTGTATCTTTGCAATTTGAAGTTACCAGGGCTACTTCATTTTCTTTTATAGCTGATAATAAAATTCCTGCATATTCAGGATTTAAGGTGTCATCAGAGTCAATTATGCTTATATATTCGCCTTTAGCCTTTTTTAGTCCTGTTATTATTGCAGCAAGCTGTCCATGATTTTTTTTGTGTTTTATAAGTGTAATATCTTTAGTGTTTTCCAATATTTTTATTGAATTATCTGTTGATGCATCATCAACTACAATGATTTCAATATCTTGATATTTCTGCTTTTTAATGCTATCTATCGTTTCAGATATATATTTATCATAGTTGTAAGATGTTACAATAAAACTAATCGTCACTTTTATTATCCTTTAATTTTTTATTGTTATAAAGAGAGGATAACAAAGCTGTGACAATAAAGCCTAATCCTATTAAACCTGTTACCACTTCAGGAACTTCTCTTGAGGTAGAAATAAACATAATAATAGCCAATGCACCTATTGCCCAGTGTGCACCGTGTTCAAGATAAATATATTGAGACAGAGTTTTCTTTTCAACAAGCATAATCGTTAAAGAACGAACAAACATTGCACCTATAGAAAGTCCGATTGTTATTATTACTATATCTTTGCTTAAAGCAAAAGCACCCAAAACTCCATCTAAAGAAAATGAAGCATCTATTAATTCCAAATACATAAATGCAATAAAACCACCACCTTTTGCGGCAGTTGCAAGTTCAGCAGCTTTTTTTTCTTCATGTACTTCAAGCCAATGTGTAACCCCATCAATTGTTAAATAGGTTATTATCCCAACAACACCGGATATTAATACTGAAAGTTTGTTTTCTTCAGATACATGCTGCTGAGTTGCAAGTACTGCCAATAGAGTTATAATTGTTTCAAAACCCTTAATATTGCCCAAATGAGAACAACAGTGTTCTACTCCTTTTATCCAGTGAGTATTTTTGTTGCAATTAAAGAAATAAGACAAGAACAACATTAACAGGAACGCTCCGCCAAAAGTTACAATTGGTGCGTGTGTTAAATGTAAATAATGCGCGTATTGATTTGAATCATTAAGTGCTATATTTAAAACTTTCAAAATATTTAATTTTGCAAAAATTGCGACCACTAAAAGCGGAAATAAAAATCTCATACCAAATACCGCAATTGCAATACCCCAAGTTAAAAACCTGTGCTGCCAAATTTTTTCCATTTTTTCAAGTTTCATAGCATTTACAACGGCATTATCAAAAGAGAGACTTACTTCAAGTATACCAAGTATGCAAGCAATGAATACGCATAAAAAACCTGAGCCTGGATTTACTTTTTCTCCCCAAAGGTATGCTCCGATAATTCCTACAACTGTTACAAATATTGAACCTGTAAAGTATTTCATGTTATTTTAACTCCTTTATTAAATTTAATGCTTTTTGTTTGAGGCTTTCGTAATCTGAGTCGTTAGTAATTATATAATCCCAATCTGTAACATTATCAAGTCCTGTTTCAGTAATATCATCTTCACCGATTAAATTTCCTCTTTGAGCCCTTATATCTCTCGGACATTCAACTCTTATTGCTATAGCACCTGCATTTTTGAATGTTTTGTATTCAAAAGGTACTCTTACATCTGTTACCATAATATTACCATCTTCTGCAATAATTTTTCTTATCCAATAATCATCGCTTTGGCTTCTTCCCCAATTGCCTAAATCAATTAATCCTTGTCTATATTGTGATTTATTTTTTTCAATTTCCTCGTAAGTCAAATTGTGTTGACGTCCGTATTCTAATTTTATAATATCACCCATTGCGCAGCGATGATAATCAGGCATGTTTTCTAATAAAATCTTTGCCAAAGTATCTTTTCCGGAATATTGTTTACCTGAAAATATAATTATTTTTTCTGCCATAGTTCTTAAATTCCCTCGATATTTTTATTATACGTCAAATAAATTAATATTTTATAACTAATTTCTTGATTTTTGGCATGCCTTTGTTTATAATGAACAAGTTACTTTAGAAAGAAAGTCGGAACACAAATGGCATTGAATTTTCAAGAATTAATATTCAATTTACAAAAATACTGGGCTGAACAAGGTTGTATTATTCAGCAGCCTTACGATATAGAAAAAGGTGCATCAACAATGAATCCTGCAACTTTTTTGAAAGCTTTAGGGCCTGAACCTTGGCACACAGCTATGGTTGAACCTTGCAGACGTCCTACCGATGCAAGATATGGTGAAAATCCAAACAGATTGGGTCATTATTACCAATTCCAAGTTATAATGAAACCTACTCCAAAAGATGCTCAAGAATTATATTTAAAATCTCTTGAAGCGATTGGTATTGATTTAACAAAACATGATGTCAGATTTGTTGAAGATAATTGGGAATCTCCTACTTTAGGTGCTGCCGGTGTAGGCTGGGAAGTTTGGCTTGACGGTATGGAAATTACTCAATTTACATATTTTCAACAAGTCGGAGGTTTAGAAGTTAAACCTGTAGCTTTGGAATTGACTTATGGTGTTGAACGTATCGCAATGTATTTGCAAAATGTTAAACACTTCAAAGATATTAAATGGAACGAAAATTATAATTATGGCGAAATTTTTATGCAAAATGAAGTCGAACAATCAAAATATAATTTTGAAGTTTCAAATTCAGATTCTTTGTTTAAAATGTTTGATTTATTCCAGGGAGAAGTTGATAATTGTGTAAAGGCCGAATTGGTTCTTCCTGCTTACGATTATGTTTTAAAATGCTCACATACCTTTAATTTGCTTGATGCTAGAGGGGTAATAAGTAAAGATGAACGTAATAACTTTATTAACAGAATTCGCTCTATGGCATCAAAAGTTGCAAAACTTTATGTTGAACAAAGAGAAAAACTGGGTTTTCCTTTACTTAAAGAAAAATAGCTGAGTAACGAAAGAAAGAAATGTCGACAAAAAGAGAATTTAGAATAGATTTTACAAAAGCAGGATTAAGAAATATATTAAGAAGAAAGCATCCGGAAGAAATGCTGAAAGATGCAAAACGAAACGGTTTGAAAAAGACGCTTACGGCTTTCGATTTAATAATGCTGGGTGTCGGTGCTATTATAGGCTCCGGAATTTTTGCCGTTGTAGGTATAGCTGCTGCCGGCGGCCCTGAAAGTTTAGGTGCGGGGCCTGCGCTTACTGTTTCAATGGTAATTGCAGCGTTTGCTTGTGTATTTTCTGCTTTGTGTTATTGTGAATTTGCCACAATGCTTCCTGTTGCAGGCGGTGCTTATATTTATACATTTGCTACTCTCGGAGAGTTCATGGCATGGATTATCGGATGGGTGCTAATGCTTGAATACGGTATTGGTTTTATTGCCGTTGCTTGTGCTTGGTCAAATCATTTTGTACAATTTATGAGAGGTTTCGAGGGTAAACTTCCTGAAATATTAACTAATCCGCCGCTTTGGCTTGTTTCTGATTATAGGACAGCTTCAGCTCAATTGGGAGATAATATAACTTCTTTACCAACAATTTTTGGAATCCCTGTTTGCATAAATTTACCTGCAATCTTAATTATTATATTGATTGCTTGGATTTTAAAAAGAGGAACAAAGGATTCTACAATAATGGCTACAATAATGGTTGCCGTAAAATTACTCGTTATCGGTACATTTCTTGTTGTAGGTGCTTTTTATGTTAAGCCTGATAATTGGGTTCCGTTTGCGCCTAACGGATTTGACGGAATATTTATGGGCGCATTTATAATATTTTTTGCGTATATAGGTTTTGATGCTCTTGCAACTACGGCAGAAGAATGTAAAAATCCGCAAAAGGATTTACCTATAGGAATTATCGGTTCATTATTAATTACAACGGTTGTTTATGTTTCTGTTGCACTTGTTCTTACGGGTATGCAGCCTACAAGCGGTGTTGAAATTCCTCAAGGATTTTTAAAAGCACCGATGGCGTACGTTATGACTGTTGTACATCAAGATTGGGTTGCAGGATTTATTTCGGTAGGTTCAATTGCGGGACTTACATCTGTATTGCTGGTATTGCTGATGGCTTGTACGCGTATTCTTTATGCAATGAGTCGTGATAATTTCTTACCACCTATATTCAGAAAACTGGATAGAAGAACAAGAACTCCTAATATAATAACTTACTTAGTTGCAGGAATTTCTATTCTCGGGGTTATCGGTTTAGATTTGAATGTGGCTGCAGAGCTTTGTAATTTCGGAACATTTACATCTTTCATAATAATCTGTGTCGCTGTGTTAATTTTGAGAAAAATTGATCCAAATCGACGTAGACCGTTTAAAGTTCCTTTTTCTCCGTGGTTTCCTCTGGCAGGTATAGTTTGCTGCGGCGGGCTAATGGTGTTTTCTATGAAAAGCTTAACCACTTCAGCTATATTATTTCCTGTTTGGGTAGGATTAGGAGCGTTGATTTATTTCCATTACGGATATAAGAAAAATCGTAAAAAAGAAGCCAAAATGCTTGAAATAAAAATGAAAGCGATTGAAAAAACAAGATTAAAAGAAGCAAATAATTAGAAAAAGAAATAAGATAATGAATAAAAAAACTTTTTTAGAAAAATTTAATACAGTTATTGCTAAAGCTTTAACCAAAAAGAGTACTGATGAATTGGTATCTGCAAGTCAGCATTCTGAGTTGAAGAAAACACTTAATGCTTTTGATTTAATAATTCTTGGTATTGGTGCTGTCGTTGGTACGGGTATTTTTACAATTGTCGGTATTGCGGCTCAAGGCGGGGATGGCGGTGTAGGAGCAGGGCCTGCATTATCTGTTTCGATGATTATTGCTGCAATTGCTTGTGTATTTTCTGCTCTTTGTTATAGTGAATTTGCATCTATGATTCCTGTTGCAGGAAGCGCTTATACATATACATACGCAACAATGGGTGAATTTATGGCTTGGATGGTCGGATGGATATTGATGCTGGAGTATGCCATCGGAAATATTACAGTTGCAAGCGCTTGGACAGGGTATTTTATGCAATTATTAAAAGGTTTTGAACATGTCCTGCCAAGCTGGCTTGTTAATCCTCCGATTTGGTTAATTAATGATTATCGTTCCGCATTAGCTATATGTAATAAAGAAGGTTTAAATCCGCATGACGTAATGCCGTATTTTTTGGATATTATTCCTATTTCAATAAATTTGCCGGCAATACTTATTGTTTTAATTCTCACTTTATTATTGGTAAAAGGTGTAAAAGAATCGACAAAAGTTGCAACTGTTATGGTTTTTGTTAATTTATTCATAATTTTATCATTTATAGTTGTTGGTTCATTTTATGTAAAACCTGAAAATTGGGTGCCGTTTTCACCAAACGGTTTTGAGGGGGTTATTAGTGGTGCATTTATTATATTTTTTGCCTATATTGGCTTTGACGCAATTTCAACTGCAGCAGAGGAAACAAAAAATCCTCAAAGGGATTTACCTATAGGTATTTTGGGAACATTATTGCTTTGTACTATATTATATGTGGCTGCCGCATTAGTTTTAACCGGTATGGTTAATTACAATTCTATTGATATACAAGCGCCTATTGCATCAGCAATGCGTTTTGTCGGACAAAACAGGCTTGCCGGATTTATTTCTGTTGGCGCATTAGCAGGTTTAACTTCAGTTTTACTTGTGTATCAATTGGGAACGACAAGAATTTTATACGCAATATGCCGTGATAAATTCTTACCAAAAGGTTTGCGAAGAATTCACAGACATAACAGGACTCCTTATGTTTTAACTTGGTTATCTGCAATTGTTGTTATTGTCGGTTCATTAATTATGGATTTAAAAATATCTGCGGAATTATGTAATTTCGGAACATTTTTATCATTTATAATTGTTTGTGCCGCAGTAATGATTTTGAGAAAAACTGAACCGAATAGACCAAGAGCTTTCAAAGTTCCATTTGTACCTTTATTCCCAATTTTGGGTATATTAATGAGCGGTGGATTAATGCTTTATTCAATGAAAAGTTTAACAACATCATCATTATGGTTTGTAGCGTGGTTAATCGCAGGGCTTTGGATTTATATTTGCTACGGGTATTCACAAAAACGTCAGGAAGAAAGACGCAAACAGTTTTATAATAAAAAGTAGTGATTTTTTATGGACATTGGTGATGTTTTAGATTTAATAGAATGTATTATAGGGTTTGTATTTCTGGTTTCAATTATTTGGTCTGCAATTGCTGCTAATGGTTGGAAAGGCTTCTTAGCCGTCATTGGTATAATTTCAGGATTAGTATTTTTAACATTCGGAATTGAAAATTTATTTAATTACATATTTAAAAATAATAATCTGACTTTATTTATCGGATTGTTTGCGATGATGGCAATTTTTTTGATTGGAGTATTCGTTTGGGGCGTGTTTCAACAATATAAAAATTTGGATAAAAATGGTAAAAAAGATTACATAAAAAAACTTTTGAAAGAAATTGCAATTCTTGTCGGAATTATGGTTGGAGTTTCGTTGATTTTGTATTTTATATTTACTTCTGCTTTAACTAATTAATTTACAATCTGCGGTGGTTCTTGTAAGTGATAGAACATTTTTGCAGCCTGTTGAAATTCTTTTGGGTTTGCACTTACCAAAAATTTTTCACTTCCTGAATTTTCATTAATTAAATTTAAATTTTTCAAATCTGATTTTATATATTGCGCAAAAAATTCTGAAGGATCAATAAATAAATCTCTCGGTGCAAACATTGATAAAACATCAAGTAAAAACGGATAATGAGTACAGCCTAAAATAATTTTATCAGGTTTATTTTTTAACATTTCATCAATTTTTTCTTTCACTGATTTTATACTTTCAGTGTCTTGTTGTTTATTTCCTTCAACAATTTGAACCCATCCGGGGCAAGACATTTCGAATACTTCAATATTCGGATTATGTTTATTTATTTCACTTTTATAGGCACCTGATGAAATTGTTGCAGATGTGGCAAAAACGCCCAGTTTTTTTATTTGCAATTCGGAAATAACTTTCGCGCAGGTTTGAATTATAGGATAAATTTTATAATCAAAAGAGTTTTTATACTCTTCGTATACGTTTGCAGATGTTGTATTACAAGCCATAACAACTGCTTTTACATCTGCTTTTTTAAAATAATTAAAAATATCTGATGTAATATCAAGAAGCTGTTGCTTGTTTTTTTGACCGTACGGAGAATTTTTCAAATCACCAAAATAAATATAGTTTTCATTTGGTAAAATTGATTTCAGTTTTGCATAAACTGTAAGTCCGCCTACTCCTGAATCAAAAACTGCTATAGGTTTATTTTTCATTTTGTTGCTGTTTATAATAATTAACTATCCCTTCTGCAATTGCTTTTGCTGTTGCCTGTTTACGTTTATCTGTTATTAAATCTTCACGCTCTTCATCATTAGAAATAAATCCTATTTCTACAAGAATTGCAGGCATGGTTGTGTGGTTTATAACGTAAAATTTAGATTTAAATAATCCTCTGTCTTTTGATTTGACATGTTTTGTCATGGCTGAATGAACAACTTTTGCAAGACCAATGCTGTAATCGTGATAATAGTGTGTTTCTATACCTGTTGCGGTTGTACCTTCACTGGAATTAACGTGAATACTTACAAATATATCAGGATTGATGTCTTGCGCAAATGTAACTCTATCCTGTAAAGATACTGTTTTATCTTCGTCTCTAGTTAAATATACTTTATAACCGTCGGCCTTTAATATTTGTGCAACACGATTTGCAACGTCAGTTGTTATATCTTTTTCATTTATGCCAGAACGAATTGCACCATAATCTATACCGCCGTGTCCGGGGTCTAAAACAATAACCTTGTCACCTGACTTACGAGGTTTTACAATTTGTTCAGGATTTTTTGTCGGAAGTTTTGTTATTATTTCAGAAGATCTTTGTGTTAAAGTTTCCTTCTTTGGAACACTTAATGCTAATTTTATTGTTCTTGAGTCCGCGCCTGAGTATACTTTTACCAAATCATTTTTATTTAATGAAATTGAATATCTTAAACCGATTCTTGGCATTAAATCTATTTTTGAACCGGACATTTCTGAATTTTTAACCGTAGACTTGAAGTCTTGATCGTTGTATTGAACGGCATTAAAGAAATATACGGTTAAATTTGAATCATCTCTTTTGACAGAATAAACAACAGGTTTGCTAAAATAGAAATTTAATCCGTAATTTTGTTCATTGGTTTGAGTATATTTTACTGATGTAAGATTTGTTTTTATGTTAGATAAATTATCGTGTGAAAGTCTTTCTTTATCGGCAACCAAAATAGATTGTCCGTCTGCGGAATAAATAGGTAAATATTTATCTGTATTATCGGTATTTACTACAATACGAGCCTTATCTGCTTCAAATTGACCTATTCTTACATTATCAGTACCGTACTGAAAGCTTTTTGTTCGAATATTTGTATCTGTTAAAGTATTTGGCAAATCCAAAGCCAAGCGTGTAGGTAAACCTAGTTTTATCGGCTTTTCCAAAGCTGCTGAACCGATTCCGCTTAACAAAATGCCGTTCGATTTTGGTTGTACGGTTTTTAAAAAATATTTTGTTTTTAAAATAAAATCTTTTTTTGTGGTTTGAACATTTGTATTTTGATACGAAGTTTTTATGTTGACAGGAATTGTTGCATTATCAAAAGCTTGTTGAATTTGTACTAAAACTTTATCTGAAGCGGAATTTTGCTGGACTAAACTTTTTTCTTCCGTTGTAATTTTTTGAGACATCATTGATAAAAATGAGTAATAATCCGAATTCTCAGATTTTACGTCTCTGTAAGAAGTATGCATATAATTTGCATCAAAACACATTTGATTATTAAAAGTTACAAATAAATTATTATTTAATCTGTATAATTTTAGTTGTGAAGTGTTATAACTTTCAGTAAAATACAAAACAACTCTTACAACATTAGGATTATTGCTGTTTTGAGATACAACAATTTGATTTAAATTTCCTGCAGAAGATAGCATATAATCTTGTTTTTCTGTCGAAAGAATTGTATTTGGAATATCAAAATAAACTCGATTTGGGTTTGATAATTTAACAAATTTTATCTCATCAGTTAAAATTTTGTTAGAAGTTGATGCAATATAAAGCATATCCGCAGAAGTGTCATAATTTACCGAAGTGATTTTTTCGTCGGCATATACACACTGCATGCAAATTGAGAATATTAAAAATATCAGTAATAATATTTTTTTCATCATAAATTCCCCATTTTGACATTTTACCACTATTTTTGAATATTGAAAAAAACTTAACCTTTATTAAAATTTGAGTAAAAATAATAGTTCATATTTGACAGGTTCTAAATAAGCAAAATAGTTGATTTTACTAAAGTTTTGCCGAATTCTGCCGTAATTTTTTTTGAAAGGAGAAAAAGATGGCAAGAATTATCGAAAATGAGGAAGGAAAAAGAAGAATTATAAGAATGTCTATTGATGACGTTCTCTGTGTAGTTAGAGAATACCAAAGGCAAGTAAAATTTAGAGGTTCTTACGAGGAAATAAGAAATCAACTTGAAGATTGTGTGATTTTCGTGCCTGAAGATATGTAAATCTCAACCATTTAACCTAAATTTAACTAAAAATGTTGATATTTTAAATAATATCATTATAATCAAAACATAGAGATACCGGATAATTGGGAGATAAGCTTATGGGAATGGCAGCATCACAAGCTCGTTACTTAGGTTTAACAGCTAGAAAAACAAACGTTGAATATGAAGGACAACAAATTAACCAGGCGCGTACAGCACTTGCAAATCAATCTGCAAACTTGTGGAACGAAATGTTAAATATGGCTGTACCGAATGCACCTAAAACAACTGATTATACTGAACAACAGTATGCATTTAGCGATGGTGCAAATGAATATGAAATTGATAGTTTACAGCAAGTTGATAAAACGATTAACGGTGAAAAATACAACTATCAAGTTACATATCACTTTAATCAAGATGTTTATAAAGCTATTCAAGAAAAGAATTCTAATCCGCAAGTCCAAAAAATTGCTACATATGATACAAGTGTAAAAACAGAAAATGGTATTAAAGTTGCTAAGCAGACAGATGGTTACAATGTTACTGATTCAACAGGAACTTCAGCAATATTCAAAACTTGTACAGAAAAAGATTTGGATGAATTAAAAGCACTCGCTCAGCAAGGTTCAATTACAATTGATAACATAAAAGAATTTAGCAAATGTGAAGCTGAAGATGAAGAAGGAAATAAAGTTAAGATTTTCTGTAAAAATACAGAATTGGAAAAACTTGCAAAGTCAGGTGAAGCCGGTGAACTTCAGTACGCAAAAACTGTTGAAAACGGATATAAATACAAACTGGGTAATGCAAGTGCTGAAAAATATGATTCTTCTGACAAAATTCAAAAAACTGCGTTAGAACAAATAAGATATGATTATCCTGAGTTGGCGCTTGTACCTGATAATGAAATTTGGGTTTATGAAAGAAACGGTAAAATGTATTTTGCAACAGAGGCAGATTTAAATAAATGTGAAGCTTCAGGAAATGCAAACCAACCGCAAGTAAATAATAAATATCAAATATCATCACCAATTGATTATCAAACAACATTAAATCAGTATTATGCAGCGGACATAGAAGAGAAAATTACGCAAGCAGAATATGCAAGACTGGATGATAAATCAGGTTCAGGACGTTACCAAAATATAAAACTTGAAAGTGCAAGTTCAAAATTTGCCTTAAATTCTCAGGAAAAAACGGATGAAGCGGCATACGAAGATGCAATGCAAGAATATAACTATCAAATAACAAAATATGAACAAAAACTTGCAGAAATCAATGCGAAAACTTCAATAATTCAAGTTGAAGACAGAACACTTGAATTACGTTTAAGGCAGCTTGATACGGAACAAAAAGCTCTTACTACAGAAATGGAAGCTGTAAAGAGTGTTATCCAAAAGAATATCGAAACAACATTCAAAACATTCTCATCATAGATTTTCGGTACACAAGAATTTCTACAGAGAATCAGACGCCGAGGCATTGCCTCGGCGTTTCCCATATATTACCCGACAGGGGTTAGAAAAAAATTTTGTTTATTGTATTCTTAATGTATAAAAAGGAGAATGTCATGAAAAAAAATATTATTATAATCGCACTTATCTTTATTGTTCCAATGGTAGCATATGCTATTATGTCTGATTCAAATTCTGTGTCTGCGGCAAAACCTGCTTCAGGTCAGCCCCAGGTTATAAAATTCTCGTCAAAACTATGTTTGGATTGTAAAAAAATAAAAGCATGTTTTGAAGAATTAGTGCCAAAATATAACAATAATATTACTTTTATAGAATACGATGTTCAGCAAAATACGCCTGAAATAAATGATGCAATTGACAAATACGGTATTTCTCTCGTTCCTACGGTTATTTATGTAGATAAAAACGGTAAAGAAGTTCGTAGAACAGAAGGTTTTGTTGAAAAAAACACATTAGAAAATTATTTTAAAGAGTTAATGCAGTAAAATGATAGATATTGTAAATACGCTTACACAAAGTATACAAGGTGAAAATTTTAAAATAACTATGCTTTTAGCATCATTTATTGGTGGTGTTATAGCATCAGTAAGTCCGTGTTCACTTGCCATGCTGCCTATTATTGTTGGTTATGTAGGAGGCTATTCTAAAGAAAAACCTTTAAAAACTTTATTACAGATGATAGTTTTTGTTTTGGGTTCAGCGGTTGTATTCACTTCAATAGGTATAATTTGTGCCGTAACAGGTAAGGTATTTATTTCATTTTTAGGCAGTTATTTCGGATTATTTATAGGTTCATTCTTAGTGGTAATGGGTTTAAAATTATTGGATATTTTAGATTTTGAATTTCCTGTAATAATAAAATCCATTCCTAAAAACACTGGCGGATACGCATTTTTATATCCGTTTTTAATAGGTATGATTTTTGCACTGGCAGGAACCCCATGCTCAACTCCCATTTTGGCAGGGATAATGGCATTTGCTTCCGTTTCAAACAATATTATATTTGCAATTTTAATGCTTTTCTTATTCGCATTAGGTCAAGGAATTATTTTGATTATTGCGGGAGTATTTACATCTTCCGTTAAAAATATGCAGGCTTTTGTAAAAGTATCAGAATTTCTTTTAAAATTTAGCGGAGTTTTATTAATCTTATCAGGGTTGTATATTTTTTATAAGATTTTTTCTTCACTATTGTAAAATGACTCATCCGTTGTACAATAGAATTAAAGGAGTCTTATAATGAAAACTATTGAAGGTAAATTTGTTGTACACGAAGAAAAATTTTGTGTAGTAATTTCGAGATTTAATGAATTTATAGGTTCAAAATTATTATCAGGCGCTGTTGATGAATTAAAAAGACACGGCGTTGCTGACGATAATATTGAGGTAATATGGGTGCCCGGAGCATTTGAAATTCCTTTAATCGCCAAAAAGGCTGCAAAAACAGGCAAATACGCAGCAATTATTACTTTAGGTGCAGTAATTAAAGGTTCAACCGGCCATTATGATTATGTTTGCGCAGAAGTTTCAAAAGGAGTTGCTCAAGTTAGCTTAGAAACAGGTGTTCCTGTGATATTTGGAGTTTTGACTACTGATAACATTGAACAAGCAATCGAAAGAGCAGGCACAAAATCAGGTAATAAGGGTTCTGACGCAGCTAAAACCGCTCTTGAGATGGCTAATTTAGTAAAACTTATTTAGGAAAATAGATGAGCGAAGTTATAACCGAATATCGTAACGAAAATACAAAAAATATTGATTTATTAAGCAGTTCGGAAATAGTAAAAAAAATAAACGAAGAAGATAAACAGGTTGCACTTGCTGTGGAAAGTGAGCTTCATAACATTGCTGCTGCTGTGGATATGATTGCAAAGCAGTTTTTAAAGGGCGGCAGATTATTCTATTTCGGAGCAGGAACTTCAGGACGTTTAGGTATTCTTGATGCATCGGAATGTCCTCCTACTTTTAGCGTTCCTCATGATATGGTTCAAGGTATAATAGCTGGCGGTGATAGCGCATTTAGAACTCCTATTGAAGGTGCTGAAGATAATTTTGAAGCAGGCAAATTTGACGCAAAAGTTTTAAATGAAAATGATGTTGCCGTTTTAATTTCCGCAAGCGGAAATCCAAAATATTTACTCGGGGTTATAGAGCAGGCAAATGAAGTTAATGCTAAAACAGTAGCTTTAACTTGTAATTCAAAAGCCAGAATTTCAGAAGAAGCATCGTTAACTATATGTGTGGAAGTAGGACCAGAAGTTATTGCCGGTTCGAGCAGAATGAAAGCAGGGACTGCGCAAAAAATGGTTTTAAATATGCTTTCAACAGGTGCTATGATAAAAATTGGTAAAACTTACCAGAATTTTATGATAGACTTGAATCCTACAAATGAAAAATTGAAAGACAGAGCAATAAGAATAGTTGCTCAAATTGCAAACACAACACATGCCAAAGCTTTTGAGACTTTAGAAAGGTGTAATTGGGAAGTTAAAACTGCGGTTGTTGCAATTGTTCAAAATATTGATATTGAAAAGGCTCGAGAAGTTTTAAAAACAAACAACGGAGTTTTGAGGAAGGTATTAAATAAAAAGGAAAAGGTTTAATGAAATTAACAATATTGGGTGCAGGATGCTGGGGTGCAACACTTGCGTGGTTATTAACAGATAATTTTGAACAAATTTGTTTATGGTCAAGGGAACAAGATTTACACGAAGATTTGGTTAAAAACAAACATTGTTCTAAACCGTTAGAAATTCAACTTCAAGAAAAAGTTGAGGTTACATCTGATATGAAACAAGCAATTGACGGAGCTGATATAATTTTATCAGTTGTTGCAACTGCAGGTACAAGAAGTGTTTGCGAACAATTAAAAGCTTCAGGTATAAAATCAGAACAAATTCTTGTTAATGCTTCAAAAGGTATCGAATTACCTTCATTGATGACTATGTCTGATGTTATAAAAGATGTTTTGCCAAATCAAAAACTCGCAATTTTATCAGGCCCGACTCTTGCAAAAGAAGTTCTTATGGGTTGTCCTACGGCAGCTTGCGTAGCATCTGATAGTATGGACGTTGCAGAATTTGTTCAAAAACATTTAAATGTTAAAGACAGATTCAGATTATACACAAATTCAGATGTTACAGGCGTTGAATTAGGCGGAAGTTTAAAAAACGTAATAGCTATTGCAGCAGGTTTTGCTGCACAAATGAAACTTGGTGACAATGCAAATGGTGCTTTACTGACAAGAGGAATGGCAGAAATTGTTCGTATCAGTGTAAGACTTGGCGCTAATCCTTCAACTTTATACGGACTTTCAGGCATGGGGGATTTAATTGCAACTTGTTCAAGCCCGTTGTCCAGAAATCATACTGTAGGTGCTATGCTTGCACAAGGTAAAAAAATAAACGATATTTTAAACGAATTAGGTTCTGTTGCAGAAGGGGTTCATACATCTAAAGCACTTTGCGAACTTGCAAAAAAATTAAATGTTGAAGTTCCTTTGTCAGAAGCTATTTATGAGGCTTTATATACCGATATTACTCCTGTTGAAGTAATGCATAAACTTATGAACAGAAAATTAAAGGAAGAAGAAAAATACTAATGACTAAATTTGCCGTAAGATACATTAAAAATATATACTATCCGCTTGAAGTGCCATCAACCGTAACAATAGAACCTGATGATATGGTTCTTGTTCGTACTGAAAAAGGTGAAGAGGCTCTGAAAGTAGAATATGTAAACGAAAAAATCGCAAAAATATGGGAAAAATCTAAACAAAAACCTGAACCGCTCACAGTTATAAGAGTTTTGGGACAAAGAGATAAACAAACTTTAGAAGAAATTAAAAAAGAAGAAATAGAAGCATATTTCAAATGTAAAGCTCTTGTAGCCAAACATAAATTGCAGATGAATTTAGTTCAATCAAGAATTACATTTGACAGAAAGAAAATAACCTTTTACTATACAGCACCTGAAAGAGTTGATTTTAGGGAATTATTAAAAGATTTAACTCAAACATTTAAACGAGTAAGAATAGATTTACGTCATATAGGCGTAAGGGATGAAACTTCAATTATGGAAGGATGCGGTATTTGCGGAAAAGAATTCTGCTGTTGTTCTTTTTTGAAAAAATTTGGTTCTATAAACGTAAAACTTGCAAAAGATCAGGGAATGCCTATTACTCCGGGAAAAATTTCGGGAACTTGCGGAAGACTTTTGTGCTGTCTGAATTATGAATATTCAAATTATTTAGAGGCTGCAAAAGGTATGCCTCCGGTTGGTTCTCCTGTAATGACTCCGGATGGTTTGGGTAAAGTTTGCGCACTTCATTTTCTGAATAATTCTATTCAGGTAAAACTTGAAGACGGTAAAATTAAAGATTATCAAAAATCAGAAATTGAAATGGTTGAGGCTGATGTTAATGTAGATATTGATATACCTCAACAAAATCTCTCTTATGATGATGATTCAAAAGATATTGATTTGAAATCGCTTGAAGATGACAGAAACAGTTCAACAGGTAATATTTAGATGCAAAATGAAAATGATAAATTAAATAACAAACAGAAACAACTTTCAAATAAAAAAATTCAAAATGCAAATCCTGGTTTTAAAAAATATGATGTTTCTGAAATACACGATGATATAGAGTTATCTATAGACCCTGAGACTTTAAAAATTATTGAGGAAGATCTTAGAAGTTTTAAAGACAAATTAAGTGAACGCGAATTTGCAGATTTACGAGAATCTTTGTTAGAATACGCGAATCAGAGAGAGAAAGATAAAGTAAAAAAATCAAATTTAAATAATAACGAATCAAGTGCCGAATCAAAAGCTTTGATTAAACTTTCGAAATACGAAGATGCTCAATTCAAGCTCTTATGGCATTTTATGGCAATAATAATTATATATGGACTTGCAGATATATGTTCAAGTTTTTTTGATGACACCAGATGGTGCAGAATAATTTTCGAAAGTGCATTATGTATTTTGTTTGTAGTATGGTCATATTATTTTACACAAATAAAACTGCTGAAAGAATATATAGACTGTGAAAAAATAAAAATAGATTTGAGTAATCCAAAAGAACATCCGGGGATGTTTAAGCATATTATGTATTTTTGTATTTTTGGTTTATTGATAGGCGGTTTTATATGGCTGGAGTTTGCTACTGACTTTAAAATGCTGCACTTCATTGTTTTAGGTCTTATGGAAGGGTAATTTTATAAAAATGATTATATTATAAACAGTAAAAATCAAATATAGTTTATTTTTAATAGGTAAGTTTAATATGCAAAATGAAAATGATAAATTAAATAACAAACAGAAACAACTTTCAAATAAAAGAATTCAAAATGCAAATCCGAAGGAACAAAAGAAAATTCCGACAGAAAAAAACGAGTTTGAACAAATATCAGATTTATCAAATTATAATGTTAAAGAAATTCCAAAACGAGGTGAAGAAATCCGTAATCATGAAAAGAATTACAATATATGTAAATCTATTATGATTTTTCTCACTGTTATCATACTAATTGTATTTGTTTTATTGATTAATACAAAAATCGATATAATAGAACCTATATTCACAACATTAGTTATCACATTTTTTGTTTTAATGGTATTTTTAAATCCTAAAATGGAGGCTTATGAAAAAGAATATTTAAATTTAACAAAAGAGGAAAGACAAGAATTAGAACAAAAAGAACTCAAAGCTCAATACGAAAAAAATAATTATTTAAAATCAACAAATCAACATAACGAAATTTATCAAATTAGTTATGATGAATCTTCTAATGAATATCAATTAGATTTAAATTTGGATAAAACAAATCAATCAGGAGATTTTGTTGATAAAATATTGGATTTTTTGGAGAATTATTCACTTGTTGTATTGGTATGTGCATTGCCAATTTTAATTATTTCAGGTGTGCTTAATAGAATTTTTTATATAAATGGTATTTTGGATGTAAGCGATATTATGGGAAATATATTTAATATTACTTTTGCATTGGTTATATTTTCTGCTGCCGAATCAATATTTATTACACACGAAAATCTGGTCGCCATAAAACGGCTTAGAATGTCTCCATTATTATATTTATTTAGCGGAGCACTTATTTTAACAGTTTTTGATGCCATGTATCTATATATAGTCAATCTGAAATTTTTCGAAATAAAAAGACATTATGCACCGCTAATAAAAGATTATTCATATATATACATTTTAGTATTAGGTATTTTAATTTCACTCGTTATTGCTAAATATAAAGATAAAAAAAACTCTCTTTTTAAATTTATTTTACATTTAGCTATTATATTAATGACAATAATTTGTCTTGAATTATGTATATTTACTGATATCAACATCCTGGATTGCATATTTGGTTTGCTTTTTTATTAGTGCAATGTTTGAATTAGAGAATTTTTTTAATAAAAATTCAATATTTTATATCGCATTTATTACAATCCGATTAGTTTCTATTATAATTTTTCAAATCCGGGAGAGGTTTGAGGTAAATTTTGATATCCTTTGTTTGCGTAAACGGTCTTTTTAATGTATTTGTCTGTGTATCCGCCTTTGATAAATAATTGTTTTAATGTATTTTCTCTTTGTAAAAGAGGGTGTTGAACATCATTTGATTCAGGATAAATTTCAAGCATTTCGCACCAAACTGCTGCTTCCATTGTCCAAGCGTAGGTTTCTTCTGCAAGAGAATTATATTCATCCTGATGTAGTGCTTCATGTGCTAAAAGTGCCGCCAATGCCGCAGGCGGGGCGTCTGCATGGCGAGGGTTAATGTATATATACAAATTATTTTTCTTTTTCCATCCCAAAGCATCAAAATTAGCGTAGTCTTCTTTTATTGCGCCCAAATCTTTAAATTGAATTTTAACAGGTTTTTCTGTTAAATTGTATCCCAAAATTGCACGTCTTGAAAAATCCGCATTTGTATTTTTCATCATATCCAGTGCAACTAAAATAACTTCATCTCCACTGACTTTTTTATATTCTTTTTTTAATTGTTCTAAATATATGTCATCATATTTTGGCGGATAAGATGCGTGAGGTTGTTGAACCGTTACATCTTCTTTTTTTCCAAAAGAAAATGCAAAACTTGTTTGCGGCATTAAAAATAAAATTAATAACGATAATAATAAAATCTTTTTCAAATTCATAAAATCCCCTATTTCTCTATATAACATATATTATAATCATATTTTTTTAAATTTCAAATTGTTTATTTTTTATGTTTGTTGTATATTAAGTGTACGGAGGACAAGAATTATATGCTACAAGAAGGTTTAATGGTAACAATAGTTGGTATGGGAACAGTTTTTATGTTTCTGACTTTACTTGTTTTTGCAATGATGATTATGGCAAAAATTATGGTTTATGTTAATAAAATTATGCCTGAAGAAACGCAGGCGCCTGCTGTTGTTCGTAAAGAAAACAATAATGAAGACGATATTGCAGTTGCGATTGCAGTTGCAAAATTAAAAATGATTTAACAATTAATAAATAAAGGAATAAGGAAATGTCAAAAAAATTAATTAAAGTTATGGATACATCTTTCAGAGATGGTTTCCAATCTGTATTTGGCGCAAGAGTTTTATTGGAAGACTTTTTGCCTGCATTAAAATCTGCGGTTGATGCAGGTATTAAGCATTTTGAAGTTGCAGGCGGTGCAAGATTTCAGGCTCCGATTTTTTTCTGTAACGAAAATGCATTTGAAACAATGGATAAAATTAGAGAAACCGCCGGCCCTGATGTTAAATTACAATCATTAGCAAGAGGTGTTAATGTTGTAGGTTTAAATTCTCAACCACGAGATGTAATCGATTTGCACGCAAAAATGTTTAAAAAACACGGAATTGATGTTGTTAGAAACTTTGATGCGTTGAACGATGTTAATAACTTAATTGATTCTGCAAACAGTATTAAAAAACACGGATTACAACACGAAGTTACAATAACTATGATGGAATTACCTTACGGTTGCGAGGGTGCTCATGACCCTGAATTTTACGAAAGAGTTTTGAGAAACATCTTAGATTCAGGCTTACCTTTTGATTCATTGGCATTTAAAGATGCATCAGGTACTTCTCATC
>CAYLHN010000011.1:0-26896 GCA_964383455.1 uncultured Muribaculaceae bacterium
TATAACCTCTATATTACCAAATCCAAACGTTTGATTTTTTATAGAATCAAAGCAGCGTAAAAAATACTTTATATTCGGTTTATGCGTGGGAATAATAACCGAAGCCATTATTTTATCAGTTTTTAATTTTTCAAAATTATTTTGAAATAATACCTGAGACATTATTTTAGCTCTTTCTTACTTTATTTTAACAATTCAAGATTATGTTCTTTACTATATGCATGTACCATTTTAAACTCCTGTAATTTTTTTTGCATATTTTTCCCCAACATAACTCTTTCTTTATTATACATAAAAAAACAAATAAAAACTTTTTGATTTATTTTGACAAATAAATTTATTACAACTCTTAAAATATTGACTTCTATCAAACTACTGTTAAAATTTTCATATGGACATTAGCAACGAAAACATAATATATAAATGTTCTAATAACAGGCGCAAAATAATTATTTCGATAATGTATTTAGCATTTATAAATATCGTTTGTTTATTTTCTATCGTATTATATTTTATTTCAGATTTGCCGCTGTTAACTTTAATTTTAGTTTTTTGTTTTACAATTTTTCTTGATATTATTTCAATAACATCTTATTTTGATTATAAAGGGAAAAGTATTATTTTAACCGAAGATAATCTGTACATATTAAAAAATGAACAGGTAAAAAAGGTTATACCTTGCGGTGATATAAAAATTTTGTCTGATGGAATTTTAAATACTGTAATTTATGACGGTGAAAAACATAAAGAACATTGTTACTTTTTGGATATTGAAAAAATTGAACAAGAACTCTTAGATAAAGGGTATGATATTTACTTGCCCCCGTCAAAAACTGAGAACTACTTAATACTACTTATTATTTTAGGTTTTATTGGGTTTCAATTATATAAAGGATACAATTACAAACAACAAAATATTCCTTTTGTTTACAAAGTTAAAGGATTTATAATTTATCGATATCAGCCTCCTAATCACTCCGAATTTTTGCCCGGCATAAGAAATTTTTTAAAATAAATTTGTTACAATCAGTTTATATACTTGTTGCCATTAAAATTAGATTTTGCTATTATTGGCATAATAATTTATAAAAACAAACGACTATAAAGTAATCTAATAGCTGGAAGGTAAGACGTATGGAAAATAGTAAGATTATAAAATTAGATTTATATACAAAGATAATGTATTCACTGTTTAATTTTTTTGCACCTGTTTCATTTGTATTCATTATAGCGTGCTCATTAGAACTTTATGACATATTGACAACACTAGTTTCTTTTATAGCTATATTTATAGGTTTGTTCTGCCTGATATTCAATTTAATCAGATATAACCGCTTTTTATACATTGATGACAAAACAATCAATATTTGTAAAGGAAAAATTGATAACCCAAAAGTTTTAAAAGCTATTAATATTGACTCAGCTGATTTTACTGATGTAAGTAAAAATTTTACGGTAAAATACGACAATAAAAAAATCAAACTTCTTTATCACACTTTTTCTATTTTAGGCACAATATGCTATATCGGACCGCTTGTTGTTATGTTAATACTCAAAAATAATAACGTAGCGTTTCATAAATTATCTGAATTTAACAGATTAATTCCAAAATTGTCTTTAACAAACATAAAAGAACCGACTAAGGGTAGCGATATAATTGTAAACACACTAGCCTGGGGATTTGTATTGTTAGTTACTTTTTTGGGTAGTATTGGTTTATTATTCACACCTTTTTATCCATTTTTAAATTAATAGTTTATAAATTTTACTATAGGGCTAAAATGAAAAATTTTTATTTAAAAATATTTGTAATATTTTTGTCTATTATTGTATTAAGCGGTTGCACTGCAAAATCAAAAAATACGATTTCTAACGGAGAGCAATTTAATAATATATTGATGAATTATTTTATTGAAAAAGATACAAACCAATTACCTTTGTTAATTAATTTTATATCTTCAAAAAAAATGCTTGAAAAACAAAAAAACACAAAAGCACCTTTAATGGGATTTTTTGCAGGAATTTATCACGAAAACGAGGACTTATTTGAACAATTAGAAGAAATGAAATTATCAAATTCAGCATTAAGTTTGCTATCATCGTCAAAAGAATTTGAAGAAATTGCAGAAGATATGCTTAGTCATAAAGATTATGTACTGGAAAGTCCTAAAGCATTGGATAGTTTTTGGGGATACTTCTTTGCAACAGGTAGAGATGATGTTATACAAAAACTTTGCTATACTTCGGAAAATAGTGGTGATACCATTGTAAAAGGTGCGGCAAAATGGTCTTTGGATTCAAACCGAAAACAATTCCCAGATAAAATAAAGAAATGCTCAGATTATACAAAATAAAGTTCATCAGATATAAAAAGTTTAGTTTTTGTTTTATAATTTAGTTAAATCAAAAATTACTATATGCGGAGTTCGGGCTCTAAATCCTTCGCAATATAAATCAAAACCAAGGAGAAAATTAATGAATAAAAATTTTGATGCCGTAATGACGGATACAAAACAACTTTTTCGCAGTATTCCGCCTGTTATCATAACACTATTTACCGTTTCGGTTATAGTTATGAATATTTTGGCAAATAAAACCATCTTCCAAAATGACTGGATTGCTATTGACGGCGGTTTTTTGATTTCTTGGTTGTCTTTTTTGTGTATGGATATCATAACAAGAGCTTTTGGGCCAAAAGCAGCAAATAAGATTTCAGTATTTGCACTTATGATAAATTTTTTTGTTTGCATATTGTTTTATATAACAGCATCAATTCCTACAAAAACAGATTTTTCTGCATTTAACTCAGTTATTGGCGGGACGTGGTTTATTTTACTTTCAAGTTCAATCGCGTTCATTTCTTCTGCTATAATAAATAATTTTTTAAACTGGAATATCGGAAAATTATTTTCTGAAAATCCTGACGGAAAAATAGCATATGCGACAAGTTGTTATGTTTCAACATTCATTGGACAATTTTGCGATAATATGATTTTTGCATCGTTAACGTTTATGCTTTTTGCTCCGATTTTTTGGAATGGTTTTCATTGGACACCTGTGCAGTGTATAAATAGTTCGATTTTAGGGGCATTATTAGAGTTGTTTATGGAAGTTATTTTTTCTCCGATAGGATATATGATTTTGAAAGAATGGCGAAAAGATGGTATCGGACAAGAATATGTAAAGGAGCGTATATGAAAGTAATAGTAACAGGCAGCTCAGGCGGAATAGGAAAAGCAGTTTCAAACAGATTTATTTCACTTGGGCATTTTGTTTATGGTATTGATGTAAAGCCGTCTGAAATTGAAAACTCCTTATATGCACATTTTCAGGTTGACATAAAAAATGTCTCAAGTCTTCCTGATATAGACGATGCTGATATTATTTTTAATAACGCAGGTATGCAAAATAGCGGTGATGATATTAGCAATAACTTAAAAGGCACAATAAATGTAACTGAAAAATATATAAAAAGTTGTCCTTTAAAATCTATTCTTTTTAATGCTTCCGCATCGGCTGTCTCAGGGCAGGAATTTCCCGAATATGCAGCTTCAAAATCCGGTTTACTTGGATATATGAAAAATGTAGCGATAAGGTTAGCGCCTCAAGGAGTTACCGTAAATGCCATCAGCCTTGGCGGAGTGCATACTCCATTAAATGATAAAGTCGTAAATAATCCTAAATGCTGGGAAAAAATTATGGCAGTAACCCCTTTGAAAAAGTGGATGACTCCTGATGAAGTAGCAGACTGGGTAACATTTCTTACGATAACAAATCGTTCAATGTCAGGACAAAATTTACTTATAGACAACGGAGAATATGATTTAATTCCCACCTTTGTTTGGCCTGATAATGAAAACTTAAATTTTCCAAATAATGTAGAATAGAGCAATATAATATCAAACCTTTTACAAAAAACAATTCTTTGATAAAATTTTATTTGATATTAGACACAGGAGCTAATTATGCCGCAAGAAAAACTATATGAAACTATACAAAATATTGAAGTTTTTATTGAAGAAAGCTTTAATATTTTTGGAAATTATATTATTGTAAGAAAAAATGAATTATACAATAAATTTAAATTGTTGTATGACAATCTTCCGCAAGAGTTAATATCAAACAGGGATTATTTAAATAGTCAAAAAGAAGAAAATATTTTTTCATTACTAAGACAAGTCAGCATTATAATAGAAAAACCTAAAGATTATTTAGGATTTATATTGATTAATAAACAAAATTTGATTGTTATTATAGATAGAATTTATATGACATTACCTGAAGACATTAAAATTTGCCGTTGAGATAATAATTTAATTAATATATTATCGTGCTAATAGTCTAAAATTAGAAATTTTGAGAAATGTTCCAAAATTTCATCAATAATGTTTGCGGTAACAATTTTCCTGCAATATGAGTTGCATTTGAGAAAAATCCGTATATTGAAAGAGCCTTTCCTTTATCCGCATCCTCTAACGCTTTTTTTGCTACCTTATCAGGTGTAGTTATACCTTCAAAACTATTTACTACCTTTTTGGCATTATCAACTTTTGCCGCATCATACAAATTAGTTTTCATCCAACCAGGACAAACCGCTGTTACTGTTATATTTTTATTTTTAAGTTCTACATTTAACGCTCTTGAATAATGTCTTACAAAAACTTTTGTTGCACTATAAATGTTTAAATATGGAAGAGGCAAAAACGAAGATTGAGATGAAATATTTATAATTCTGCTTCCTTTTTCCATGTAAGGAATACATGCCAGTCCCATAGCGACAACTGAAGAAACGTTCAAGTTTATCATATTCAAAGATGCGTCTAAATCTAAATCATCATAGGAGCAAAACTTTGCATAACCCGCGTTATTTATAAGATACTTTATTTTTATACCATCATTTAATTTTGTTTGAAAATTTTTTATACAATCTAAATTAGACAAGTCGTATGAGAATATTTTAATTTTATCTCCAAATTCATTTATAAGATTTAGCAATTTGTCATTATTTCTTGCAATCGCCCAAATTTCATCTATGTTTTCTTTTTTTAACAAAAGTTTAATAAATTCTCTTCCGAATCCGCCTGTTGCACCTGTTACTACAGCTATATTTTTCATACTTTTTGCTCCTTTTTATATTATTGTAATACAAATTTAACTTTTAATATATATTTAATTTGCCTTTATAAATATTTTATTATAATATAGAAACATAATGGAAGAAGATTTTAAATTATAAGGTTAGGAGAAAAATGAGGATACTAATGACCGGTATTACCGGACTGGTAGGTGCGGGATTTGCAACAAATTTATTAAGAAACAATCCTGATTATACAATTGTTTCTCTTTGCAGGGGTTTTGGCAACAAATCAGGACTTGAAAGAACAAAAGAAACAATAAAAGAACAATGCGAAATGGAAAATAAAAATGATGCTGAAGGACTTCTTTCCCGTATTGAAATTGTAGAGGGGACTTTAGAAGATTTTCCTGCTGATGAAATGGCTGCAAAAGGGCCTTATGATACATTTTTCCATTGTGCGGCAAGTGTTAATTTGGGAAAAGATCCGGATAAAAAGACATATAATACAAACTTTTACGGCACAAAATCAGCCTTGTCTTTAGCAAAAAAACTTGGATTAAAGACTTTCCACTATGTAGGAACAGCTTATGTTGCAGGAAAAACTGACGGCGTTGTAATGGAAGATTCAATGCCTGCAACAGATTGGAATAATTCATACGAAAGAAGTAAATTTGATAGTGAAAAGCTTGTAAGAGAATCAGGATTTGATTATACAATATATCGTCCTGCAATTATTGTCGGCAGGCTATCTGACGGCGTAATAAGAAAACCGCTTGCTTTCTATCGTATTCTTGAATTTTTGGCTCGCGTAAAAATAAACGGCTGCAAAAAAGCAAATTTACCTTTAAACGGCCCATTCAGTACAAAATTAAGACTTGCAGCAGGAACATCAGATAAAATTTATTTTGTTCCACAAGATTATGTTCAGCAAACAATTGCAAAACTTTTTGTCCTTCCTGTTTGCAACAAAACATATCACTTAACAGGTATGTCTCCTGTTTCAACACAAATGATTGCAACTGCAGTTTGTGAAGCTTTAAAGACAACAGGTCTTGGACTGGTTGATGAAGTTGAAAATCCTTCAAAAGAAGAAAAATTAGTTCAACGTATGCTTGATGACTTATTACCATATTTCAAATCAAACATAACTTTTGACAATACAAATGTTATAAATGCGTTTGTTAAAGATGTTCTTGATTGGAAATTGGATTTAGATTTCTTAAGAAAAATGGTACACGCATACTATAAAGAAAATAATCCGGAATTGCTGTAAGTAATAGGAAATATATTACAATGGAGCATAAAACCACATTAATACTGGAAGGCGGAGCTATGAGAGGGTTGTATTCCGCCGGTGTTCTTGATGTTTTCATGGAAAATAATATAAAAGTTGATACTATATATGGAGTATCTGCTGGGGCCTTGTTTGGTTTAAATTATAAATCAAAACAAATAGGGCGTGCACTAAGATATAATTTAAAATATGCAAACGAAAAAAATTATATGGGTTTGCATTCACTTGTTACAACAGGTAATGTAATGAACGAAGATTTTTGTTTTAAAAAACTTGTATATGAACTGGATAAACTTGATTTTGAAACTTACAAAAACAATCCTGTTGATTTTTATGCGGTAGTAACAAATTTACAGACAGGAAAACCTGAATATATAAAAATTGACGATGCTCAAAAGGATATGGAATATTTTAGGGCATCAGGCTCAATGCCGTTTGTATCAAAACCTGTTAATATAAACGGAAATTTATATTTAGACGGAGCAATGAGTGATGCCGTACCTTTTAAGCATGTTTTGGAAACAAATTGTGAAAAAATTATTGTAATATTAACAAGACCTTTAGGATATAGAAAGAAAAAATCATATCTTCCATACAGACTATTTTATGGAAAATATCCTAATTTGGTTGAAACAGCAAAAAAATATTACAAAGAATACAATAAAACAATAGACTTGATAGAAAAATATGAATCCGAAAATAAAATTATAGTCCTGCGTCCATCTAAATTAATTAAAATGAAAAGAATAGAAAAAGATAAAAACAAACTGCAAAATATGTATGATTTAGGCATTTCAGACAGTAGAAATAAACTCGATACAATCATAGAATATATTAAAAATTAAAACTAAGACAACCGTAAAGTTAGAGTCTTCAAAACACTTGCCACGAAAGAAAAAGAGCCTCTTAACGAAGCTCTTTCTAAAAATGGGGCAAGCAATGGGTTGAACTTCGAACCTTATTGTGTGAAGTTAGCTCATTACTCACTACATGATGAGTATAGTATTAATACAATTAAAATGCTACTTCAAGCAAGAACAACAAAAGAACAAAGTTGTTAAGACTTCAAATGTTGATACAGCTCCAACTCCAATAAAGAAAGCGAATGCTCTAAAGAAAAAAGAGTCCAGTAAATACACCTCTTATATAGCTTCTAAGTTGCTTCCCGGTATAGACTAAGCAAACCTCGAATGTATAAAAGGAATTAATTACAGTCATAGAGAGTGCTACAACGTGTCCACCATGTCTGTATTATAGACGTGGTGGACGATGCTGGCATGGATGCCGTTATTTCAATATCTGTCCATATTTGACATACCTATCCGCTACGATAGTATGTAGCATGTTTGTGCTACAATGAATGTGCTGGAAAAGATGGTCAAAATGAGTGTTAATACAATATCAAATGTTAGAGCAAATATACAAGAAAAAGCAACTGTTATCTGGAATGTGGCAGACATACTCAGAGGTCCATTCAAACCTCACGAGTATGGATTAGTAATTCTTCCTATGACAGTAGTAAAAAGATTTAATGATTGTCTACAGAAGACTCACAGTGCAGTACAAGAGACTTATCAGAAGGTAAAAAAACTTGCTGTTATTGACGGTTTTTTAACTAAGGCTTCTGGATACCAGTTTTATAACACAAGCAAATTTACTTTTGACTCATTAGTAGCTGACCCGGAAAATATAGAAGCTAATTTTAGAGACTACCTGGCAGGATTTTCACCTAATATCCAAGATATTCTGGCTAAGTTTGATTTTGACAGCATTATAAAAAGAATGGTTGAAAGTAATACCTTGTATTTGGTCATCAGAGAATTTAACGGTGCAAAAGGTTATTTAGGTCCAGACAAAGTAAGTGCAGTCGATTGCGGATACATCTTTGAAGATTTGGTTAAAAGATTTTCAGAGTCTTATGGAGAAGAAGCTGGAGCTCACTTTACAAGCAGAGATATTATTTACCTAATGACAGATATTCTGTTGAATGAAGCTGACCTGACATCAGAAGGTAATGTTACAGTGTATGATATGACGATGGGTACATCTCAGATGCTATCTTGCATGGAAGAAAGAATACACGCTATTAACAAAGATGTAGAAGTTACTTGTTTTGGTCAAGAGTTTAATCCTTCAACCTTTGCTATTGCTAAAGCTGATATGATGATAAGAGGGGGAGACCCTAACAATATGAGATTTGGTGATACATTATCAGAAGACCAATTTAGTGGCTACACCTTCAAATATTGTATATCCAATCCACCGTTTGGTATTGACTGGAAAAGAGAACAAAAAGCTGTAGAAGCAGAAGCTAAACTTGGAGACAATGGCAGATTTGGAGCTGGATTACCTAAAATTTCTGACGGACAACAGCTATTTGTATTGAATGGTATTTCTAAATTAGCTTCTGACGGTAAGATGGCTATTATTCAGAACGGTTCACCGTTATTTTCTGGTGATGCCGGAAGTGGTCCTTCAAACATCAGACAATATATATTAGAGAATGACTGGCTGGATGCGATTATACAGTTATCAACAGACCAATTTATGAACACAGGGATTAGTACATATATCTGGGTAATTTCTAAAGATAAACCTAGTTACAAAGCTGGCAAAGTACAACTGATTGATGCTTCACATTGTTATGAGCAAAGAAGAAAAGCCATTGGATACAAAAGAAATGATATTACAGATACTTGCAGAAAATTAATTGTTCAAGCGTACGGTGAATATAAGAATAATGCCATCTATGGCGATAAAGCTGGCATGTATTGTGAAAGCAAAATATTTGATACAGTTGAATTTGGTTATAACAAGATAGTTGTAGAAAGACCACAAAGAGACGAAAATAATAATATTATCAAGAAGAACGGTAAACCTGTAGCAGATGCAGCCCTTAGAGATACCGAAAATGTTCCTCTCGATGAAGATATAGACAGATATTTTGAGAGAGAAGTTCTTCCTTATGCCCCGGATGCTTGGATAGATAAAAAGAAAACAAAAGTCGGATATGAAATCCCTATGACAAGATACTTCTATGAATACCAAGCTCCAGAGTCTGTAGATAGTATTGTAGAAAGAATAAACGGATTGGAAGCTGATATAACAACTTCACTAAAAGCATTGTTTGATAAGGAGTCTGACTAATGACCAGAACAATGAAAGATAGTGGAATAGGTTGGATAGGTGAAATCCCGGAAGATTGGAGTCTTAATAGGACTAAGAATTACTTTATAATCCACAAAGATATTGCAGGAGAAAAATCTGATGAATACGAAAGGCTAGCATTAACCCTTAATGGAGGCATTAGACGTTCCAAAGAAGATAGTACAGGTCTTCAACCTGAAGCATTTGACGGATACCAAATACTAAGACAAAATGAACTAGTATTTAAGCTCATAGATTTAGAAAATATCTCAACTAGTAGAGTTGGTCTCTGTCCTTTTAAGAACGGTATTGTTTCACCAGCATATATAATATTAACTCCCAGAGATAATATCAATCCTAAATATAGTGAATATTATTACTTATCTATGTGGCATCGCGAAATTTTTAATCATATCGGAGATGATGGCGTTAGAAGTTCTTTAAACGCAAAAGATTTGCTTAATGTGCCCATCACTAGACCATCCATGCCAGAGCAGCAGAAGATAGCTGACTTTTTGAATGAGAAATGCAGTCATATAGACTCTGTGCTGGAAAAGACCAGAGCATCTATCGAAGAATACAAGAAGCTAAAACAATCGGTAATAACTAAAGCTGTAACAAAAGGCATCCGTCCAAACCGTCCTATGAAGGATAGTGGTATAGAGTGGATAGGCGAAATTCCGGAAGATTGGAAGATTGCTCAATTAAAAAGATTTCTTAAGAGTAATAATGGTTCTGAAATAAAACAAGAAGTAAATAAGGATGATAACGAAGCAATACCTGTTTATGGTTCAGGCGGAGTTTTTAAATACACAAATGAATTTATGTATAGTGGTGAAGTTGTAATGTTTGGTAGAAAAGGAACTTTGGGAAAACCTTTATATGTAAATGATACTTTTTGGACAGTTGATACAATGTATTATTTGAATAATTTTAATGGATTAATTGCTAAGTATACTTATTATTTGTTAGTAGCTTTTGATTGGATACCGTTTATTACGCAGACTGCATTACCAAGCATTGTGTCTTCTCAAATCATAGCACAACACTTTCCAATATCTTCTTTGAAAGAACAACAAAAAATAGTATTATACTTAGATAATAAGTGTTCAGAGTTAGATAAACTTATAACGAAAAAAGAACAACTAATAGAAGAACTTGAGACTTACAAGAAATCCTTGATATATGAGTATGTAACTGGTAAGAAAGAGGTCTGTTAAAGAAAGAAGTCTTGCTGGTATTGTCAGGTGCTTTTATTTCTTGTGCTACAACTTAGCTTCTTGATTGATTAAGATGTAACAGAGAAGAAAAAATACATCATAAACGTATGAAAGAACCGTATCCCGGAATTGTATATTAAGGCAGATTTAGATAATAAGCGGACAATGCTACGTCTATTGATTGAAGAAATTCTATACAATCATATCGATACAGAACTATCTGTAAAGTTGAAACCAATCTTTGAAGCATTAAGAATGATTAAAGAAGCTGAAAGACATGATAAAAAAGTTCTAACCCTCGAAAAGCCCATTACAGCAGATGTAAAAGAGCAACTCAAATGCTCACAAGTAGCAGACTAAATGCTTATTTTTCTACACTTCATTTTTAAGAATCTAAAAAATCTGTAAATTAATACATTAATAAATTGTAGTTAAAATTATTTATAACTCCCAACTTTTCTTCCGTATTTATCATATTCCGTTATTCTGCCGGAAGAATCTTTTTTAAATGAGCCTGACTTTTGTCCGTATTTATCATAAGAAGTTGTGACACCACTTGAATTGGTTTTATAAGTCCCAACTTTTTGCCCATATTGATTATATTGCGTTGTGGTATTTCCGTTTGTTCTATAACTCCCTGTTTTTTGTCCATATTTATTATAAGAATTATAACCACTTGCAGTTTGTTTATAACTTCCTGTTTTTTGACCGTATTTATCATATTGACTTATTGTTGATCCATTTTGTTTGTATGAACCTGTTTTTTGACCGTTAGCATCATAAGAATTAGTTACACAAAAACCAAAACTTGCAGTTAAAAATAAAATAAATAAAGTTAGTAAAAGTTTTTTCATAGTTACCTCTTATATTATTATAACGATTTAATCTGGAAAAAGTTTATACTTTCCCTAAATATTATAAACGGACTCTATGTCAAATTAGGACATAGTAAAAATAAAAGGATGAAATGTTTACAAATATACCTATTTGCTATGTTCATGATAAAATTTAACCATGAGAAGTGGTGTAGGCAACAATGAAATAATAAATTCTAAATACAGTATGACGTTTACAACTTGTAGTCTTTTAGTACAAGAATCAATTAAAGTTGCCGAATTATTTTTTAAAGAAAAAGACTGGAAGAAAGTTTCTCAATTTGCCACAGATGAGAATCTTTTTCAATACAGAACAGTTAGTTCCCTAAAAAGAACTTTGAGCGAAATTATTTCAAGATTAAAACTGTTATCTGAAGATGCATTAAATTTGCTTATTAACGGTTATAAAGAAGAACAACTACAAATATTATGGCTTGCAGTTTGTTTGAGATATCCGTTTATTTATGAATTCTCCGTTGAAGTTATAAGAGAAAAATACAGAAGTATGCAGTACAAAATTGAACAGTTTGATTTTGATGCATTTTTTAATTCTAAAATGAATTATCACGAAAGTCTTGAAAATATAACAGAAACTACAAGAAAAAAATTAAAACAAGTTCTCTTTAAAATGATGAAAGAAGCAGAAATTATTGATAAGGATGACAATGTTCAAGTGGCACTGCTTTCGGAACGAATTATCAAAGCAATAGGAAGTATGGATCAGAAATACCTTATGGTGTTTCCAAATTAGCGTGAAGTGAGGAAAATGAACAAAAATTCACCAATAGAAAACTTTAAACATTTATTGAATATACTATCAAGCGAACGATTCTTGAAAATGAAAATCAGATTTAATGAAGTTCCATTTTTTATTGCTGATTACTCGATAGAAAAACAAGATGAAATGCTTGATGTTATTGAAAAATTAAAAAGTAATCTTGCAGATAAAAATATAAAAATTTTAGATATAAATTTGTACGATTTATCAATAGAAATATTAAAAAAGAACGGCGATTGGGATTGGTATATAGAAAATGAAACAACCCGAAGCAAAGATGTTTTAAAAGAGGAATTTCAATCAATATTAGATGTTCAGGATGTTATATCTCCTGCAATAAAAGAAAAAATACAAACAGAATACGATATTTTATTTATAACAGGTGTCGGAGAAGTTTATCCGTATATTCGCTCACATAGTATTTTAGATAATATTATGAATTTTGCAAAAGCAAAACCGATGCTGATGTTCTTTCCGGGCGAATATACAATGTTAGAAGATACAAGTTCTAATTTAAAACTTTTTTCTGTTTTGTCGGATGACAAATACTACAGGGCTACCAACATATATGAAGTTGATGAGGTGTAAAAATTATGGCTTTAAGTTTAGTTGAATTTTTTAAGAAAAAGATAAACAGACCAATTAATGCAGTTATTCACGCAAGCGAATTAGATGCTTTGGATACTGAAGTTGAAGAATATGTTTTGACTGACGAAGTTGCCAAAAGAATGGAAAATTTCCTCGAAGAATACAATAATCATCAACACATGAATGGGGTGTGGATTTCAGGTTTCTTTGGTTCAGGTAAATCACACTTATTAAAAATGCTTGCTCTATTGTTGGAAAACAAAGAAATTAGTAGTGGTAGAGTCGCTGATAAATTTCTCGAAAAATGTGAGGGTAATGATTTTTTGCAGGCTGATATTAAAAAAGCCGCATCAATTCCATCAAAAAGCATACTGTTTAACATAGATCAAAAAGCAGACACAATAGATAAATCGCAAAGAGATGCTCTCTTTACTGTTTTTGTAAAAGTATTTGATGAGGCTTGCGGATATTACGCAAAACAAGCATATATTGCACAATTTGAAAGAGAATTAGACAGAGATAATTTGCTTGAGAAATTCAAAGAAGCTTTTAAAAGTATTTCAAACCAAGATTGGAACTTTGGTCGTGAAAGAGCTATGAGATTTTCAAAGGAAATTGATAAAGCATACAATACTGCAACAGGTCAGAATAGTGAAAATATACTTGATAAATTCAGAAGTGATTATCATTTATCAATCGAAGATTTCGCAAATAATGTAAAGGAATGGCTTGATAAACAGCCGGCTAATTATAGAATCAACTTCTTTGTAGATGAAGTTGGGCAGTTTATTGCAACAAACGCTAATTTTATGGTCAATTTGCAAACTGTTGCTGAAAGTTTAGAAACAAAATGCAAAGGCAGATCTTGGGTAATCGTAACTGCTCAAAATGATATGGGCAATGTCTTGAATGAAATGGAAAATAAAATGTCCACAGATGATTACACTAAAATTCAAGACCGCTTTAAAATTAGAATGAATCTTACAAGTGCGAATGTTTCGGAAGTAATTCAAAAAAGATTACTGAAAAAGAACGAAGAAGCAGAGCAAGAACTTGCAGTTCTTTATAATAAAGAACACGATAATTTTAGAACTCTTTTTGATTTCGCAGACGGAAGCCAAACATACAAAAACTTTGAAAACGAACAACATTTTATTGATAGTTATCCGTTTATTCCGTATCAATTTACATTATTTCAGTCTGCTATTCAGAATTTATCAAAGCACGATGCATTTGAAGGCAGATATAGTTCCGTTGGTGAAAGATCTATGCTTGGAGTATTTCAACAAGTTGCTATAAATGTAAGTTCTAAAAAACTCGGAGAACTTGCAACATTTGATCAGATGTATGACGGTATTGAACAATCTTTAAAAACAAGCATTAAAAATCCGATTATTAAAGCAATTAATAATTTATCTAACCCATTTGCTATAAGAGTCTTAAAAGCCTTATTCTTGGTTAAATATGTAAAAGAGTTTAAGAGTACGGTTAGAAATGTTGCTATTTTGATGTATTCAAACTTTGATGACAATATTCAAAAATTAAACGAACAAGTACAAGAAGCTCTTAATATATTAGAACAGGAATCCTATATTCAAAGAACGGGTGATTTATATGAATTTCTGACAAGCAAAGAACAAGATATTGAAACCGAAATCAAGAATATGGATATCGACAGAGATGATATTAAACACGAACTGCAACAACTTATATTTGATGATTTAATCGGAAATAATAAAATCAGATATGCTGAAACAGGGCAAGATTATCCTTTTACAAGAAAATTAGACGGTAAAGGGTTTTCACAAGAAAAAGAATTGGCAATTCATATAATTAGTCCTTTAAATGATGATAGAGAATTATTTGACGAAACAAGAATTAAAACTTTCTCAATACAAAATGCAAATGATTTAATTGTATTCTTGGGAGAAAATTATAAACTGCATAAAGATTTAGTTTTATATAAACAAACTTATAAATACATAAATGAAAATCAAAATATGCATATTTCTGAATCTGTTAAGAATATTCTTGCAAATAAAGCGGCACAAAACAGAGAAAGATTACAGCAATTAAAAATAAGAATAAGAGAACTTGTAGGACACGCAAAATTCTATATTAACGGTTCTGAAGTTGAAATCAGCGGTGAAGAACCAAAAGGAAAATTAATTCAGGGATTTAATCAATTAATATCGAGTGTTTATGTAAATCTTAAAATGCTTGGCGATAATCAATACAAAGAAGATGATATTAAGTATATTTTAAGTAATAAGCAACAACTTTTACTCGATCAGGGATTAAGCGAAGTTGAACAAGAAATTTTATCTTATATTAAACGAGAAACTGATGGCGGTTTAAGAGTAACAATTAAAAAAGCTATCGATAAATTTCAAATCAAACCTTACGGTTGGTCTTATCCTGCAATTCTATGTAATATCGCAAAATTATGTTCAAGACGAAAAATTGAATTAAGAGAAGATTCAAACATCTTAAACGATAACGAAATAAATGCGGCACTAATTGCAACAGCAAGACAAAATAACATTATTCTTACACCACAATTAGATTTCTCTCCATCTCAAATAAGAAATTTAAAAGATTTTTGGGGAGAATTTAAGGAAGAACCGGCAGGAGATTGGGATGCTAAAACTTTAGCTTTGAATGTTGCTGACTTAATAAAAGAAGAACAAGAAAAAGTTAAAATTTTACTTGCACAGCAGAGTGATTATCCGTTTATCAAAGTTTTAGAAGATGTCAATAAAAAACTTTCCGAATGTTGCGGAAAAGCATACAATTGGTATTTAACTGATTTTAGAGATAAATCCGATGAACTTATTGAATTAAGAAACTCTTATATTAAACCTATAAGCAGTTTTATGGAGGGTGCCGGAAGAAATCTTTATAAATCAACAAAAGAATTCTTGCAGTCTCAAGCACCTAACTTTGGTTATATTGCTGATAATGAAGTTAACAAAATCAAAGAACTTTTAAATAACGATAATTGTTATAAAGGAACTGTTATTCAGGATTTAAGAAGTGCTGTTGAGAATGTAAAACATTTAATCGATAGCAAACTAAACGAGGCTAAAGAAAATGCAATAGCGAGAATAAATGAACAAAGAACTAAACTTCAATCAATGGAACAGTATTCAAAATTAAATGATAATGATAAATCAAGATTTAATGCTGAATTTGATTCCTGTGCAAGAGATATTTCAAATGTAAATGTTATTGCAGTTATAAAAGATACTGTTGAAAGATTTGAAGATAGCAAATTAAATAATTTAATTGCACAAGTTATAGAACTCACAACACCAAAACCTGAAGTGTCAGAATCAAATAATGCTGATGAAGTTGTTGCAGTCGAAAAGAAACCTGAACCAAAAGTAATATCTTCAAATTCAATAAGGGCAAATTATAACAAATCCGTAATTACAAATGAAGAAGAATTAAACGATTATATCAATTCTTTAAGGTCAGCTATGGCGGAACAAATTAAGAATGGAAACAGCATAAGAATATAGTGGAGCATAAATGGATACAGCACAATTAAAAAAATTCGCACAAGAAGCAAGAAAATCTTTAATGGGAACGGTTGAGGCAAAACTCGGCGTTGTTTTAGCGGAGGATAGTCTTGCAAGAAGAGAATCCAAATCCGCTGTCTCCGCTCTTGAGGGTTTAATAAATGAAATAGGCAAAGACCAAGTTATTGAAAAAGTTGCATATACTTGGTTTAACCGTTTTTGTGCTTTAAGATTTATGGATGCAAACCATTACAATAAAATCGGAATAGTTTCCCCTGTTGAAGGTCAGACTCAACCTGAAATATTAGCAGAAGCCAAGATGGGATATTATGATGATTCTGTTGTAGATGCAAAAAATAAAGAGCAGATTAATAAACTATTAAACACTTCACAGGATGATGCTTATAAACTTTTGCTTGTTTCATATTGTAATTTCTTAAACAAACAATTACCTTTTATGTTTGAGAGAATAAACGATTATACGGAATTATTGATGCCGGATGATTTATTATCAACTAACTCTGTTTTATCTCAAACCGTTGCAGTTTTAGATAAAGAAACTTGCAAAGATGTTGAGGTTATCGGTTGGCTCTATCAATATTATATTACCGATTTGAATGAGCTTGTTTATGACGGTAATATGTCGAAAAAGAGAATTTCAAAAGAATTACTTCCTGCGGCAACTCAACTTTTCACTCCTAAATGGGCAGTTCAATATATGGTTGAAAACTCACTTGGAAGATTATGGTTAGAATCACATCCTGATGAGAATTTCAAATCAAAATTAAAGTATTATCTCGAAAACAAACAAGACAATGATAATGCCACATCTGAAAATATAAAACCGCAAGATATTAAAATATTAGATCCGGCTTGCGGATCAGGACACATATTAGTTGTTGCTTTCTTAATATTATTTGAAATTTATAAATCACAGGGTTGGCAAGAAAATGAAATTCCTGAAATGATTTTAAAGAATAACCTTTATGGCTTGGATATTTGTGATAGAGCTACACAGCTTTCTCAATTTGCAGTTATGATGAAAGCTCGTGAGTACGATAGAAATATATTTAATAAAGTTTCTGAATTAAACATCTGCTCAATTAAAGATACAAATTGGCTTGATAATTTAGTAGCTCAAGAACTTATGAAAGGTGTGAGAGATGAAAACCAAGCAAAAGAACAAATTAAACTGTTGCAGGATACTTTTAAAGATGCAAAAGAATACGGCTCAATAATTGACGTTCGTGATTTTGACTTTGATTTTTGGAATGAGAGAATAAATTATTTCAATCAGGGCGGTCAAATGTCAATGTACACACCTATAATTAAAGGTCGATTGAGATATATTATTAAACAAGCAAAAATTATGCAACAAAAATATGATGTCGCAGTTACTAATCCGCCATATCTTTCTAATTCAAGAATGAGCCAAAAATTATCTGATTATATTACATCTCATTATAAAGATGAAAAATCAGATTTTTGTGCAGTATTTTACAAAAAAATGGCTGAATTTTTTGCTCGTAATAACGGTTTCATCTCACTAATAACAACAAACTCATGGATGTTTCTTAAAAGTTTTGAACCATTGAGAAACTATGCAATCAATAATTTAGAATTTGAAAGTTTAGTTGATTATGGAACTGAGTTATTCGAGGGGAAGGTCGGACATAATCCGATTGTAGCTTGGGTTAATAAAAAAACAAAACCGACAAAAAAACTTCTTGCAGTAAGACTTGTAGATTTTTGTTATAGCAGAAGAGAAGAAAAGAAAACAGAATTTTTCAATAAAGATAATTATTACATTTCAGATCAAAAACAATTTTCTTTTATACCGGGAACTCCAATTGCATATTGGGCAAGTGATAAAGTAAAAGAATTATTCAAAAATGAAAAAAGTTTATCTGAAATAGCATCTCCAAAACAAGGAATGGCAACAGCAGACAATAACAGATTTTTGAGATTTTGGAATGAAGTTAATGTAAAAAATATAGGGTTTGGTTATAAAAACAGAGAAGAATCTAAAAATAGTAAATTAAAATGGTTTCCGTATAATAAAGGTGGTGCATATAGAAAATGGCATGGAAATACTGAATATGTCGTAAATTGGCAACACGATGGACTTGAATTGAAAAATTTTGAAGGTTCAGTATTGAGAAGTCCTGATACATATTTTAACCAGTGCATTAGTTGGTCAAAAATTTCAAGTAGTGATTTATCGATGCGTTTCTTTCCATACGGTTTTTTATATGATGTTGCAGGATGCTCTATATTTGCAAAAGATGAAAGAGCATTGAAATATATATTAGGATTTACAAATTCATCAGTAGTTAAAAAGATTATAAAAAGTATTTCCTCAACATTAAATTATGAAGTGGGTCAAATATCTTCTTTACCACTTATTACAGAGATTGATGATGATTTAAAAAATACAATTATAAATAAAGTAAATGAATGTATTTCTATTTCAAAAAAAGATTGGGATAGTTTTGAAACGTCTTGGGACTTTACAAAACATCCTCTTCTAAAATTCGGAGTATCAATTAATAGTGGTATGGGTGATTTTGCTGTTGCAGATCCTGTTAATCTTTGCAAAAAAGAAATTAATTTGCTATACGAAAAAGGAACACCAATTAATGTAAAAATTCAGAATGCTTTTGAAATGTGGAAAAATTACAAAGAAAAGCAATTTAAAACATTAAAAGATAATGAAGAAGAATTAAATCGTTTATTCATTGAAATTTATGGTTTGCAAGATGAAATGGATAATAAAGTTGATGATAAAGACATAACAGTCGCTTTAGCTGATGAAAAAAGAGAAATAAAATCCCTGCTTTCTTATGCTGTCGGCTGTATGTTCGGTAGATATTCACTTGATAAAGAAGGTCTTGTTTTTGCAGGCGGTGAGTTTGATAAAAACAATTACAAATCATTTGAAGCGGATGATGATGGAATTATTCCGATTTTATCCGAACATTACTTCTCTGATGATATAACAGAAAGATTTAAGAAATTCCTCAAAGTTGCATTTGGTGAAACTCATTATGAAGAGAATATGGATTATATCGCATCCGTTTTAGGTAAAAAGACAAATGAAACGGCTGATGATACAATTAGAAATTACTTCTTAAAAGATTTCTATAACGATCACGTTAAACTATATCAAAAACGACCTATTTATTGGTTATTCTCATCAAAGAACGGTAACTTTAATGCTTTAATTTATCTTCACAGATACAATAAAGATACAGTAAATAGAATCTTGAATAATTATTTAAGAGAATACGAGGGTAAACTTGAACAATCAATAAATAATAATAAACATATACTAACAAGCGGAGCATCAGACAGAGATAAATCAAAAGCACAAAAGGAAATCGAAACAGCTCAAAAAATTGTAAGCGAAGTTAAAGATTATGAAAGAGATATTATTTATCCGCTTGCAACTGAGAGAAAAGAAATCAATCTTGATGACGGAGTTAAGGTTAATTATTTGAAGTTTGGAAAAGCACTTAAAAATATAGGTTTAAAGGCATAATGAAAGATAGAATTGAACAATCGATAAAAGCATATTTTGAAGAAAAAAGAATCGTATTTTGGTACGATGATAAAGCAGAATTCCGCTCAATTTTTGATGAATTAGAACTTCAAAATGTAGTAAAAATTGTTCTTGAAAATAATGAATTTGCAGTTAAATATCGTATTTTAAGAGAAGAACCAAAACAAAAATTCTTAATTTATCAACCGGCTCCAAAACCTGAAAACACACAAAATTGGTTACTCGATGTTTTACTTTCAAATGTCGAATTTCGTGCGGAGCAATCCTCTCTTTGTCTTGCAGAACTTAATTTGGGTTATGAATTTTCTTCTGTAACACAAGACCACGCAGAGTTTTTCAAAAATAAAAAACGCTTGGAAGATTTGAAAAAACTAATTGAAACAAAAGAAGAAACAAGCACAAAAATAAAAACAAAAATGCTTGCAGTTTGTATAAAAGCTCCTGAACCAACATTAGATTCTATTTTAAAATGCCTGTTTGATGAATATTCAAATAAAAAAGAGGATGGCATCAATTTAATAAAAAGATGTAATCTTGAAAAATTCTTATTCCAAAGAATGCAAATAAAATATGGTTATCAATCAACAGAGCCAAGCATAAAAGATTTTATATTGAAATTATTTAATGTCGCATATAAAACTGAACTCGGAATGATTTTAAATGATGATGAAAAGCTAAACAACGATGCACTTTCACTATTTGGAGAATGGAAAGACAGCAGAAATTATAGCGATGCATTTGAAAAAATATCCGATGAAGTGGCTGAAATTTTAGAAGTTAGAAACGATTTAGAAAAACGAGATTATAAGACGGTCATAAAATGTGATACTTATAAATGTGTCGATATAAAAATAATTCATGGATTAATACAAGATATTGAAAATATGACAATCCAACAAGACGAATGTTTAACTATTATAAGTAACCGCAAACAGAAAAGATGGTTCAAGAATTCGTTAATAGAGAATACATACAAAGCTCTATATTATGCATCATTATTTTTAAATAGTCTGAACGATAAGGTGTTCCAAATAGATAGCGTGGCAGACGGAATTAGAAAATATACAACAAACTGGTTTAAGATAGACCAATATTATCGAAACTACATCTTTAATTTAAATAATTCAAATCAGGTTTCAAACCTATCTGAACTCACATCAATTATTGAAAAATATTATTCAAATAAATATTTGCTTGCATTAAATGATAATTGGCAAGAACAAATCGATAAAACAAATGTATGGGATTTTCCGCAAAGTATTCAACAAAGAAAATTCTTTAATACTTATGTTGAATCGTATTTGAAAAAGGATAAAAACATCTGTGTAATTATTTCAGATGCTCTTCGCTATGAAATAGGTGATGAACTTTCAACTTTAATCAGGCAGGAAGATAAATTCTCCGCAAAAGTTGAACACGCAATTACATTGCTTCCAAGCTATACGCAGTTAGGAATGGCGGCACTTTTACCAAACGAAGAATTAAAATTAAAAATTAATGAAAACACCGACAAGAAGAATTCTGCCGTATTGGTTGACGGTAACGATGCAACAGGAACTGCTAACCGAATTAAAATCCTGCAAAAATATTCAGATAATATGACCGCATTATTGTCTAAAGATGTTCTGTCAAAGACAAGTGATGAACTTCGATCAATTGTTAAAGAAAATAATGTTATTTATATTTATCAAGATATTATAGATGACAAAGGACACGCAGACGAAAGCAAGGTGTTTGATGCGGCAAAAGAAACTGTATCCGAATTAATTAAAATAGTTAAAAAAATGGCAAATGCAAATATAAACAATATGATAATTACATCTGACCATGGATTTATTTATCAGAACAAAAAACTTGATGATACAGATTTCTTATCCGTAAAACCTGACGGAGATATTGTTTATGATGATGTACGTTTTGTTGTCGGCAGAAACTTAAACGATAGTCCGAGCCTTAAAAAATACAATTCAAAAGACATTGGATTAGCTTGTGATTATGAATTCCAATTTGCAAAATCTATTAACAGATTAAGGAAACAGAATTCAAACGGCAAATATGTTCATGGTGGTTTATCGTTGCAGGAGATTATAATTCCTGTAATACAAATCAATAAAAAACGAGAAAGCGATACAGACAATGTTGATGTATCTGTTTTAAAAGGAAGCAGTATAATTTCATCAAACCAAATAGCGGTTAAATTCTATCAAGAAAATGCTATTAATGATAAATTACAACCGAGAACTCTTCGCATAGGTATTTACAACAAAGACGACGAGTTGATTTCAAACGTTCAGGAGGTAACATTTGAGTACACAAGCGATACTCCAAGAGACAGGGAAACCGTAATTGTTGTATATTTAACTAAAAAAGCTGATAAATCAAACGGACAAGAAGTTAAACTGAAACTCGAAGAAAAGATTTCAGGTTCAACTCAATACAAGGAATATAGGTCGGTAACATATAAAATCCAAAAAACATTCACAACGGATTTTGATTAAAAGGAGACTATAAATGGAAAGCACTACACTTGATGACAAAATAAATAAAGTTTTTGCAGGCTGTGTCGTAAGAAAAGACTTAGTTAAAGAGGTCAAAGGAAATGCGATTGTCCCCTCTTATGTATTAGAGTATTTATTAGGACAATATTGTGCTACAAGTGATGAAGATACAATTGCGGCAGGAATAGAATCCGTTAAAAATATTCTTGCAAAGCATTATGTTCATAGAAATAAAGCCGGCTACATAAAAGCAAAAATTAAAGAACAGGGAAGATTTAAAGTTATCGATCAAGTTAGTGTTGAACTCGATGAGAAAAATGACAGATATCTTGCATCATTTTCTAATCTCGGAATAAATAAAGTTTTTGTTGATCCGACAACAGCTTATAAAAAATTCCCAAGATTATTAAGCACAGAAGTTTGGTGTCTTGTCGATTTGGAATGGAACTACAGCGAAGAGGCAAAAGAAACACCATATAATATTGTAAGCATAAAACCGATTCAATTGGCACAGTTTGATTTTGAGGACTTTAAAGCAAAAAGAGCAGAGTTTACAACAGATGAGTGGATTGATTTATTAATTAGAAGTATTGGTTTTAATCCTGAATTCTTAAGTAAAAGAAAGAAAATGTTGCAACTTGTTCGTTTAATTCCTTACTGTGAACGCAATTACAATTTTATTGAACTCGGTCCGAAAGGAACGGGTAAAACTCATATTTATACAGATTTTTCACCACATGGAACATTGATTTCAGGTAGTGAAGTTTCTGCCGCTAAATTATTTGTAAATAATTCAAGAAAGCATGATATAGGTCTTGTTGGTTATTGGGATAATATTGCCTTTGATGAATTTGCAGGCAAAAAGAAAAAGATTGATGATGCTTTTGTTGATATTATGCAAAATTATATGGCAAACAAAACATTCTCTCGTGGAACAGGAAAATTGAGTGCGGAAGCATCAATGAGTTTTGTTGGAAATACATCTCATAATGTTCCTTATATGTTGAAAAATGCCACATTATTTGATGATATTCCTCCGGCATATAAAAAATCTGCATTTTTAGATAGATTATGGTTTTATCTGCCGGGATGGGAAGTTGATATAACTCGTGGAGAATTATTTACAAAAGATTATGGCTTTATTGTAGATTATTATTCAGAAGCTCTAAAATCTTTGCGTGATTATGATTACTCTAACGAATATAAAAATTATTTCACTCTATCAAGTACTCTTTCAGAAAGAGATAGAGACGGTGTAACAAAAACATTCTCCGGGCTTATGAAAATTATCTTCCCTGACAAAAATGCAACAGAGGATGAAATTGCAGAAATACTCAAGTTTGCAATAGAAGGCAGAAAACGTGTTAAAGATCAAATAATGAGAATTGACACAACATTCCCTGAAGTTGATTTTGAATTTGAAAATAAATCAGGCGAGACAATAAAAGTAAAAACAACAGAGGAATTGCAGTATCCTAATTTATACTATGGTAAATCTAATGATGAATATACAGATTCACCTGAAACCTTAGAACTTCAAGAAGAAAAAGATGAAGTAACGGATACTAAAATTAGTGCTGAACCTAAAAAACAGGCAGAAGAATTTAAAGAAAAACATTTTGTAATAGAAGAAAATCAATGCGGCGTGACGTATGAAAAACTATTTGCACCAATATTCAAAAGTGCGAAACACATTGAAATAATCGATCCATATATTCGTAATTTCTTCCAAACTTTAAATTTGATGGAACTTCTTGAGGTTATAGAAAAATATAAACCTGAAACAGAGGTGGTTCAAGTTGATTTAATAACTTCAGTTGATGAATTTAACGAACAATCTCAAAATGAAAATCTTGAAACCATAAGAGAATCTTGTTTCCAAATGGGAATTGAATTTAGTTTTAAATATGATGCGACAATTCACGCAAGAAGTATAACAACCGATAATGGTTGGAAAGTTTTGTTGGATCGTGGCTTGGATATTTATCAAAATTGCGAAAGAAAAGATGCTTTCCAATTTACAACAAGAATACAAAAATTCAGACCATGTAAGAGATTTGAGATTACATATTTAAGGAATAATGCGACATAATTATAATGAAAAAATGTGTATTTTGCGGAAATGATTTTGAAAAACTTTCAAAAGAACATATTATTCCTAATTGTATTTGTGGCAGGTTAAAATCCTATGATGTTTTATGCGAGACCTGCAATTCTGAATTAGGTGACAATATTGATACAGCCTTAGACGGTGTTTATAATCAAATAATAAATATGTTTGCTATTCCAAGAGATGAAGGAGAATCACAGCCAGCTATAACTGTTGATGAAAACACAGGTAAATTATATCAATATTTACATGACGGCAGTTATGAATTAGCAGAACCTACTACAAAATTTGAAACAAATGAGAATGGAGCTATTGCAATAAAAATAGAAGCTAACCCTAAATATAAAAAACAAATAAAAAATGCTTTAGGAAAAGAATTAGCAGAACATAAAGAAGAATTGCAAAAAGCAGGAATTAAAGATTTTAGAACAGAAGTCAAAAAAATAATTTCTCGTATTGATACAGAATGGAATTCTATTGCAAAGGAAATACATGAAGATAAACCTGCAAGAGTAAAAGCCGGATTACAAATCGGCGGAATAGAACATGCCCTTGCAACTTTGAAAATAGCTTTTTTATTTTTTAAACATAATAAACCTGAAATCAAAATTGATGATGAAGATATTATTAGAATTTTAAAAACAAAATCCAAAGATGTTTGGAATAGATGTATTATGTATGGACTTATAAATAATTTATTTCAAACTGTTGAAGATGAAATTTCACATTTTTTATTTGTAAGAGGTTCTAAAAAAGATAAAAAAATTGTTGCATATATTGAATTATTCAGTATTTCTCAATTTATTTGTATTTTAAATGAAAATTATACTGGTGATGATTTTAGTTTCTCATATGGATTTAATTTATTATCACAAAAGGAATTTACTCCTGTTTGTAATGAATTAAAAAGTTTAGATAACTTGCAAGCTATCCAATATAGAAACATTCCAAAAGAAACATTTGAACGAACACAAAATAATTTTGCAAGAATACTAAAATTATATTATAAACTTCACCCTTCAAGAAATTGGAATGAATTTCAATTAAAAGTTAGAAGAAAAATTGAAGAATTGGTTGGCAAAGAAATAGCAGAAAGCCCAAGAGTTGAATCTTATATTGAGATTATGAGTTGCTTGGGTAATTTTAGTTTTACTGAAACAATAACAGAAGAGAAAAAAGATGAAATAATTACAAATATAGCATATAAAATTTTATATTTTTTAATAATTGATTTCAATAACAACCAATGATATGGATTATATATAATATCAATATTGAGGATTGTTAAAACTTTCTGAGAGTTAGGCTTTTAGCTTTTATTTGTTTTTGTGGTTTTTATAACAACCCTTTTTCTTTCATCTTGAACACAACTTCTTGAATTTTGTTTTCAAATTTAGCTTCATCTAATTGGTAAGAGTTCAAAAACATTTCGCCAATGCCGGCGAGAAGATAGTTAATATTTACATTGTAATTCAGTAGCAGGCTCTTTAATTTATCGCCGGATAGAAAACCTATATCTCGTTCGATATTAGATATAAATTGTTTTGTAACACCAATACCCTCACCAAACTTATCTTGTTGCATATTTAATTGAAGCCTTATCTTTTTAATTCTTTCGCCTTGAGTTTCCATATAAAATCAACTTTCTCTTTTTTTATTTTTATTCCTGCCACGATTTTTTATTTTCTTGATATTTTCTAATTGTAGAATTTTATCAATATTTGCTATTCTTGCAATTTCTTCTGCATATTTCATTTGATTTTTATGTTCAATATTGTGTTTTTCTAAGGTAGCAATGAACACTTTTACCCCTGCAAGATTTAAGGCTAAATTATTTGTTAAAAACTTTATTAAAAATAATTTATCAATATCTTCATCTGTGTAATATCTTCTATTCTTTGAATTTCTTTTTGCTTTCAGAATATCAGTTTCATCATATATTCTTATTGTTCTTTGATGCATTCCTAATTTATCTGCCACAACACCTATTGAATAACCTAAATTATAGCCATTAGAATTGCTTCCTGTACTCATTTTAAAACCTTTATTTGTCTATAACGAATTCCCAATGATAACCGTAGGAAGTTTTTTGCTTTCCACGACAACATTGTTTTATTAAATCGCTATCACAATAAAAATTTTCTTTAACGAATGAAGTCCATTCTGCCGCTTTTCTTGCATTTTCAAAAACTTGCCCGGTTTCAATGCATTTTACTTTTTTAC
>CAYLHN010000012.1:0-26558 GCA_964383455.1 uncultured Muribaculaceae bacterium
CGAGGACACCAGTGATCGAAGGACTTCTTCTATGCGGGACATATATCTTCGCCGGTTCCTGTATATGCTGTTAAAGAAAATGTTACTATTCTTAACGTTACAAATGAATTATTTTGCAATACATGTGGTATAAATATAGTAGGTACATATAAAGAATGTTTGGAGTTAATAAAACATGACATTTAAAATTTTTGGGCGTAATATTGCGGCAGTATCATTGATTGAAATTATGATGATATTCACAATAATTGGTATTGTAACTTTGGCTTGTGCAAATTTATCTAAGCCAAAATATGAGTACACGAAAAAAATAAAGTTATATACTGCGTTGTCAGAACTTGAGTCAGCGGCAAAAATATTAACAAAAGAAGGACACTTGGATTTTACAACAGATTTAGGCATTTGTACCGATAGAACATCTGCACATGTTTGTACTGATTACGCTGATCAATTCCCTGGACAAAATAATCAATTACCAAAAGTATCCATGAGAGATGCGTTTAGCGTTGTTGATGTAGGTATCAATACAACGGCATATGCTAATTTAGCAACAGATATTGAAAAAAATCAATTCAAATATTTACAGGGTGGTCTGTGTCAAAGACTAGGACATATTTTTAACGTTCCTGCATCAAATGTAAGTTGCCCGAATACAACTGTTGAGGAAGGTTATAATTACATTGATGACCAAAATAATAATTTCCCATCTGATTTTACGGACATTCAGCCTAATATTTATTTACCAAATGGACAGGTAATTTATTTTAGCAAAAATCTTTATACAGAATTCAGAACAACATCTGGAAGTATTAATAAAATGATTGTTGAGGTTCAACTTCCTTACTTATCAAATTATTCTGCAAGTGATTTAGACTGGATAAAAGGTATTGAACATAATTATTCATCACAAGATAGTGTTAGCTGTAGTGGTTCTTGTATAAGTTCATTTAAGACTTCGTATTGTTCTCCAAGGTTACCAAATGAAACAAGATTAAACAACGTTAATAATTTTGTCAATGTATGCGAAACTCAGTATGCTGCAGATCCAGGGTATTATAATTATTTGAAAGACATGTGGTCAAAAAACAAAGATTATTTTATCGTATATGTTGATATCGATTGTAGAAAGACATCGACAAATGATAAGCAATGCGGTACAGATAGATTAAACGAAGATGTCTTTGCGTTCAGAATGTACCGAGATGGTACTGTTTTGCCAGATTATGCTTCAGGATTTCCGCAAGATGCTCTTACTGCAAAAGTTTTGGTTAAAGATAAAGCGGATATGTTTGGCAGATACAGAAATCTTGCAGATTATGCATACGCAAATATGCCTTTAAACAAAGCCAAATGTTATGCAAGTCTTTCAGGTGCTTATCAGAAGTATAATTACTATGATTATACCGGCATGTGTACGTTTAACAGTGATTCTATTAAGGCTTTGGATGATTGCGTCATAAACGGTGAATCTGTTTGTAAGGCTATATTGAACAAACCAAGTTTTATAATGCGATAATTAACAAGTTATTGTATATAAAAAGTCTTCGTTTAAGAGCGAAGACTTTTTGTTTTTATAAAATGTCAATCGGGTCAACATCAATTGTTAGTTTAATATCTTTTGGCAAAACTATTTGATGTAAAAAACGTGAAATGAAATCGTGTCCTTTTTCGTCCATTCTGTTTTTTACAATTATTTGAAAACGATAAAGACCGTTTAAGCGTTCAAACACGCACATTGTAGGCCCTAAAACTTCCAATTTTTCAGAAATTCCAAATTTATCTACCATTGTGTTTAATCTCAGCGCAATTTCTTGAGATGCTTTTTCTGCTCTGAAATTATTCTCACAACTTAAAACAAATCTGATAATTTTTGAATAAGGCGGGTATTCAAATTCTTCTCTTGCTACAATTTCTGTATCGTAAAACTGTCTGTAATTCTGTTCTCTTGCCGTTTGCAGTGCATAAAAATCAGGGTTATAAGTTTGAAAAAGAACTTTTCCTGTAAATTCACCTCTGCCGACACGTCCTGCAACTTGTGTTAAAAGTTGAAAACCTCTTTCTGAAGCTCTAAAATCCGGCAGATTAAAACTTGCATCTGCACTTATAACGCCTACAAGTGTAACATTAGGGTTATCAAGCCCTTTTGCAATCATTTGAGTACCAACAAGGATATCAATTTCACCCTTTTGAAAGCTATTTAGAATTTTAACGTGTTCATTTTTACGTTTTAGAGAGTCACTATCTATTCTGACTATATTTGCATCTTTAAATAATTCTTTTAAAAACATTTCAATTTTTTGTGTGCCTGTTCCCGAATTGTGTAATGAATCAGAGCCGCACTCAGGACACTCATCTGGGAATGACATTGTTTGGTTACAATAATGACATCTTAATCTGTTGTCAGCAGAATGCCAAATCATAGGAATTGCGCAATTCGGGCACTCAATAACGTGTCCGCATGCCTGACATTGAGTGTATGTAGAAAAACCTCGTCTGTTAATCAAAATGATTACTTGTTGACCTTTTTCAAGTGTTTCTTTTATTTCTGTTTGCAATGGTTTTGATATAACACCTCTGTAAGCTGCTTGCATGTGTGTTTGCATGTTTATAACGTGAGTTTTTGCTAATGGTGCATTATTATATCTGTGTTTTAATTCGTAGAGTGAATTATTACCCAATGCGTGATAATATGATGTGATATCAGGGGTTGCAGAACCCAAAATTAATTTTGCATTGTGAAATTCTGCCAATTTTTCAGCAACAAGTCTTGCATCATAGCGAGTTGCAGGAGATGTCAGTTTCTAGGCACTTTCGTGATCTTCGTCAATAATAATTAGGCCGATATTTTTCAATGGAGCAAAAACCGCTGATCTTGCGCCTGCTAAAATTTTTATTTCATCACGATATAATTTTTGCCAAACGTCATATCTTTCCCCTTCTGAAATGGAACTATGCCAAATGGCAATGTCATTTATTCCGAATTTTCTTGCCAATCGCTTTGTAAGCTGGGATGCAAGTGCTATTTCAGGTGCTAAGAATAAAACATTTTTTCCTGAATTTATTGTGTCTTGTATTAATTTGAAATAAACTTCTGTTTTACCTGATGCGGTTACGCCGTGAATTAAATGCGGAACTTTGGAATTTGATTTTGAAATTTTTTCGTAGACATCCTGTTGTTCTCTATTAAGTTTAAAAAGCTCTTCTTTTTTTACGTCGGAAAAAATTTCAAGCGGATTTCTGTAAAGTTCATCTTCTACTATTCTTAGGCATCCTATCTCAGCAAGTTTTTTTATTGTAGTTCTTGTTGTTTTGGCTAATTTTTCAAATTCGGTTAATTTTACTTTTTTAAATTTTTCCAGTAAATCCAAAACTTGTAATTGTCTTTTTGTAGCCCCATCTTTTTTTATAAATTCAACAAGAGCTTCTGTTTTAGCGTTTTTATCAACTAATTTTAGCGGAACAGCCATGTTTAAGACTGTTATAAAGTCGCAGCAGTAGTAATTTGCAACCCATTCCAAAAGTTTTAAGTACTCAAGAGAAAATAACGGTTTTTCATCAAGTATTTTACCAATTTTTTTAACTTTTATTTCTGGCGGAACGTAATCTGAAAAACCGACAACAAACGCATTAATAAATCCCTGACGACCAAAAGGAACAGATACAGCTTGACCAATCTGAATTTTATCCTTAATATCGTCAGGAATTAAATAACTAAATGTTTTAACACCCAAGCCCTTTATGTTTACAAGAACTAAGGCATATTTAGACACTATTCTTCAGCCTCTGTTGTAAATTCTTTTATTGCTTCATCAATAGCGTCGCGTAAAATTTCTAAATTTTCAGGTGAACAAGTTACGCCTTTTTTAGTTGGCAGCCAAGTTTGGCCGTCATCAGTTGTGTAGTGAATGCGTAAATCTAAGTATGATTTGCCTTTGTATTCGTTAATAGAAATTTGCATTTGTTCAGTTGCGCTTCTTGGAACTGTTGCTATCAATTTTGGTTCTTGTGCCATTTTTGTTCTCCTTATTTTCTAAAAAGATTATATCACGGAATTTATATAGTCAAATATTTTATGAACAGGTTTTATTAATCTTTTTACATCAATATTTTCATCAAGTTCAAGCGTAATAGTCGGAATTTTTCTTTCAACTCCGCAGTATGTTCCAAAACTTCCGGGGGTCGGATATCCGATATCTTCCTGTACAGGATAATTTATTATTTTGGATATTTTTTCGGCATATTTTAGTGCATCACCGTCAAAATTGACCGTACAAAAAGGAGCATGTAAAGAAAGGATTAATTTTGGTTGATATTCTTCAATTACTTCAACCATAAATTTTGTTTCTATTTCGCTGTTTGGATTATCTCCGCCGTAAAAAGTTTTATCTTCAACTTTTTCCCAATTTTTTGTAGGAAAATTTCTGTTTAAGTCTACTCCATTTGAGTTTTGTCGTTGATTTAACTGCATACCGTCAGGGTTTAGACAAGGAATAAATAACATTTCTGAGTTTTGATTATTTTTTAAATATTCCTTAATTATAAAATCGCCCTGCGGTTCATCACCATGAAAAACACCAATCACAAGAATTGGTTTGTGATTATCACTTCCTAAAAGTTCAATTTTATTACCAAATTTTGATAAAGTTTCTTTTAAAATTTTCATGAGAACAACGCATTAATAAAATCTTCAGGAATAAACTCTTTTAAGTCTTCCATTTTTTCGCCGACACCAATTAATTTTACAGGAAGTTTAAATTCTTTTGCAATAGCAAGAACAATAGCGCCTTTAGCGGAACCGTCTAATTTTGTAATTGCAACAGAAGTTAAATTAACTGCTTCTGTAAATACTTTGGCCTGTTGTAAACCATTTTGTCCTGTATTTGCATCAAGAACTAAAATACACTCTCTTAAAGCTTCAGGAGCTTTTTTGTCGATGACAGTCTTAATTTTAGATAATTCTTCCATCAAATTAAATTTATTTTGTAATCTTCCTGCCGTATCAACAAGGAGTATATCATAATTTTCATTTTTTGCTTTTTCAATTGCTTCAAAAACAACTGCTGCAGGGTCGCCTTTGTCTTTTCTTACAATATCAGCACCTGCACGTTTTGACCATATATCCAGTTGTTCTTCTGCAGCAGCCCTAAATGTATCAGCTGCAGCAACAAGAACTTTTTTACCGGATTTTTTAAATTGATATGCAAGTTTGCCGATTAAAGTTGTTTTACCTACACCGTTTACGCCTGTTACAAAATAAATATTCAGACCATCTGTTATTTTTAACTTTGTATCACCGGCTTGTTTAAGCGTTTCAATAAAAGAATTTTTTAAATATGATTTTACTTCGGACGGTTTTACTTTTGATTGATTTCTTAAATTATCAACCAATTCTGATGCGTAATTAACGCCCAAATCAGCTGATATAAGTAAATCTTCCATATCTTCAAGGACAAAATCAGAAAATTCTTCTTCCTGTTCAACTGACTCAACAACATTTCCGACAAGAGATTGAGCCGTTTTTGAAACTGCATTTTTTAAATTTTCAAAAGTGTTTGAGAAAAAATTAAACATTATTTAATTCCGTTTTCATAAATAACTTTTGCAAGAACACCATTTATAAATGAAGAACTGTCTTCTGTAGAATATTTTTTAGCAAGTTCAACCGCTTCATCCACAACAACTTTGTGCGGAACTTCTTCAATAAACATTAATTCAGTAATGGCAATTCTCATAATATCTTTGTCAACTTTTACAAGTCTGTCAAAATCCCAGCCTATTGCATATTCTTTGATTTGTTTATCAACTTCGTCGTGATGTTTTTTAAATTCATTTGCAATTTTCATTGTATAAGCTTGAACTTCAGTGGTATTTTCCAGTGTTGTAAATTCAGCAATTTCAAGAGCCATCAATGCTTTTTCTGATATTTCCAATAATTCATCAATTTTTTGTTTCAAATCTGAAGTCATAGACAGAGGTACAGGCACATTTGAAACCCCTATTGGTCTTGCTAAATTTATTTCGTGGTCATTTTCGTATTCGTCAAGATATTGTTTCATATCAATTAACGGGCCTATAGTAAGTTTTAAATCATTTGAAGCGTTGTTAGTCAAAATTCTTACAGATTTCAATAAAATTTCGTTGAAATCTTCTGTTGAATATTTTGAAATAACTTTATCAAACTGAGAAAATAGTATAAGTGCCAATTCTCTTGATGCTCTGCGCGCTTGCATGATTATGTACCTCTTAATTTATATCACTATAAAATGTTAACACAAAATTTTTTTTCATGGTATATTTCAATTAGGAGTTTATTATTTAAAAGAAAGGTAAAAAAATGAAAAGAGCTATTGTTGTAGTTATTGACTCAATGGGTATCGGGGCAATGCCTGATTGCAGAGATTTTAACGATATTCCTGAATGTAATACGTTAAAAAATGTTTGCAAATTTAATAATGGTTTGAATGCACCAAATTTATCAAAATTGGGCTTAGGCAATATTCAAGATTTTCAAGGTATAGCGCCCGAAGCAAATCCGATTGGTCAATATGGTACAATGAAGGAAAAATCAAACGGTAAAGATACCACAACTGGACACTGGGATATGGCGGGTATCGTTTTGAAAGAAGCTTTTAAAACATTTACTCAAACAGGTTTTCCTCAAAATATAATTGATGAATTTGTAAAACGTACAAATTGCGGAGGTGTTTTAGCAAACTGTGCAGCCAGCGGAACAAAGGTTATTGTGGATTACAATGACGAACATCAAAAAACAAAATATCCGATTGTATATACAAGTGCTGACAGTGTATTTCAAATTGCTGTCGATACGGATTTGATACCATTATCAACTCTTTATGATTGGTGTCAAATTGCCAGAAAAATGTTTGATGATATTGGTGTGACTGTTTCCCGAGTAATTGCAAGACCATACCACTTAGTAGACGGCGTTCCTACTCGTATAGGTAAAGATAGACGTGATTATGTTTTGGCACCTGATCAAGATACAATTTTAACTGATGTCGCAAACAATAATGGTACAGTAATTGCTATTGGCAAAATTGAGGATATATTCTGTAAACAGGGCGTAACTCACGCAATTCACACAGGTTCAAATACTGAAGGGCTTGAATTAACATTGAAAGCAATTAATGGTACATTGGATTTGAAATCAATTGAGTACAAAGCTGTTCCAAATGCGGATAAATCATTTATTTTTACTAACCTTGTTGATACAGACATGTTATATGGACACAGAAACGATGCAAAAGGTTATGGTAAAGCAATTGAAGAAATTGATACATATATTCCAAAATTTATTGATGCAATGGGTGATGAAGATTATCTTGTAATTACTGCTGACCACGGTTGCGATCCGACTGTTCCGGGAACTGATCACACAAGAGAATATGTTCCAATCCTAATCTATAGCAAAAAGTTACCGCCAAAAGATTTAGGTATGCTTGAAGGATTTGACTCAGTTGCTAAATTTATAAAACAATGGATTTTTTAAATTTTTGTCCTATAATGGACGTGTAATACGTATATAAAACAAAAAAGGAGAAACTCATGAAAGTAACAGTAGAAGACAGCTGCATTGCTTGCGGCGCATGCGAATCAATTTGTGAAGCAGTATTCACAGTATCAGACAAAGCTGAAGTTAACGCAGCTAACGTAGAATCAAATGCTGACGGCGTAAAAGAAGCTGCTGAAGCATGCCCTGTTGGCGCAATTGTAGTTGAATAAACATTAAATAACAAAAAAGTAGTATCGCTTTTTAGCGGTACTACTTTTTTGCTTAAATTTGAGCTTTTTTAAATTTATTAAGTTATGTAAAAATGTGTAAAGCACTGAAAATGTTATTTAAACTTAAATCTGAAGAATATCAAATCAATTATTTATTAAAGTTTCATAAAATTATGTCGTTAACATGTAATATATAAACATGTAAGTAAGCGGAGGTTAGGTATGGCTGATTTATTAAATACAAATATTAAAAAGAATCTAGTACAAAAACAAATCGCAACGAAGCAGAGCAAAACTACTGCAAAAACTGCAAGTACGGCCAAAACAACTGCTGTAAAATCTACGACTAAATTGACGTCAAGTCAGGTTCGTTCAGGAATTGCTAACGGTACATTGTCTGCATCAAAAGCTGTATCGACATTGAAAAGCGATTTGAGTGCGAACGTAACAACAACTAAGACTGCAAACAATAAAACAGTAGCTCAAACAAGTGTTGGCGGTAAAGCAATAACAATTAATACAAATGCAAAGGATGTTCCTATAACAGCATCAAGTTCTGCAATTGCTACGGCTAAGTCAATAACAACAAAAATGACGTCAGCCACAGAAACTAAATCCTCAACAAATGACTCAGGTAATGTAAATGTAAATGTAACAGATACCGATAACTCCCAAGCTTCTGGTATAAGAAAAGCACCAAGCGGAAGCGATGACTCAGGTGATGGTGATGACAATGGTGATGATAATGGTAATGGTAATGGTAATGGTAATGGTGGTGGTAATGGTAATGGTGGTGGTAACCCCCCAATTGATGATGATTTTAGACCAATGACTATGTCAGAAATATATGATAGCATGTCAGAGAATTGGGTTATAAACTTTGTAGGTTCAGGTGGTATGGGATTAGGTGCAGCTCGTGCTTGGGAAACAGGTTTTGAGGTAGTGTCAAAAGATATATTTCCACCAGTAAAAGATGGTATTATTAAAGGTGCTGAATTTGTAAAAGATGGTATAAAGCAACTTGGTAATAATGTTGCAGATAAATTTGTAATTCCTGGCAGTGGTAATACTGGTAAAACCGGTAAAACTGGTGGTTCAGATTGGGGTAATTTTAATAATAACACAAATAATACAACAAATAACGAGTATCATGGCGATCATTGGGCAAAAGCTTCTGAAACAGGTAATTGGACAAAAGGTTATGAACAATATGGCAGTCATACTGAAGACACAGGTAATGGTACATCTGTTGAATTTGGACCGTGGACTGTAATAGGTACATCTGAAAATAATACCGGCGGTTTTGATGGTGTTTATACAGATGGTAAGGGAAATCCTGTTGTTATCCCTGGTTCTAACGGAAACGGAGATCAAAATCCAGACGGTATTGGTGGTGTAAATAACCATAAACCTGGAGAGACATGGGTTGATGCTAATGGAACAGAATGTACATTAGGTGCAGACGGTTCAATAACATGTAAATATAAAAATGGTACTACAGTTGTTTATAACCCTGATGGTTCTGAAGTTATGATACGCCCAAATGGTGATTTTACAATTACGCCGCCAACAGGTAACTCCGGAGAAAATGGTACAACTGGTGGTACTGGCGGTACTGGTGGACAACAAAACAATCCATTGTCTGATACATTGTCAGGTTTATCAAGTTGGGCTACAGCAGGCGGTAATGCCTCACTGGGAGCTGCTTTAGCTGACTATATAGCAGGTGGTTGTCAAGGCAATTTCTACTGGAATAATAATGAGCCAAGTAACCCTACTCCTAACAATAGTTGGTTATCTACAGGCAATACAAAATCAGCTCAAGCGTGGAATGACATTGCATTTGGAATACCTCAAGGTGGTACAGGTGACGGAGCACCTGTACTAATGGATGGTACAGGAGGAAATCCTAATGCCAGCGGCGGCGGAGGCGGAAGCAGCGGAAGCGGCTGGGATGTAGATCCGAATACTCGTGATAAGTATTCATCTCAAGGTGGATATGGTGGATACTGGTTCGCCGGTCAGTGGATATCTACTCACTAATAAACTTTTCTAAATATAACTCTGTTAAAATTTTTTAACAGGGTTATGTTATTGTTTAGCCCAACACTTGTTTCTTAAATTGTTTAAATACTATAAAATTTGTATTTAACATAAAAACAATATTTCTTATTTTGTTTACATATTCAATTTCTTTATCTGAAAAGGTTCTTAAATAATTATTGAGTTGTTCTTGCATTATGTTAAAATACTTAAATTTAAGGCTTTCAGGACAAAAGTCATAATAAAAAGCGAAAAGTTTACATGAGTATATAAAGAATTCCATTTTATAATACTCTGCTAAATTTTCTTCGGTTAAAAAAGTTTTTATATTGTCGGTTATTTCAAATATGTCGAAAACTTTTTCTGATGGAAGATTGATTTTATTATTAATAGTTCTTCGTCTGTATAAAGGTTCAGTTTCAACAACTATTTTTTTAGCTTTTATAAGTGTTTGTAAGTTAAAAAGCTGTTCAGCATACTTTTTATTTTCAATAAAAGTTATATTATTATTAGTTAAAAAATCTTTTTTATAGATTTTATTAACAACAAACATATTTTTTAGTAATAAATTATTTATATCTTTTGATGTACAAACATTGTGTTCTTTATAATCTTTTATATCTTCTTTAATATAAAAAGTTGATAAAATATCAATGTTATTTTCAAAATAAAATGCCGCATTAAACATAAAAATATCAATATCTGATTGTTGTAGAGATAATTCATTTATAAATTTTTCGTATAAATCAAGTAAAATCCAATCGTCCGAGTCTACAAAAGAGATATAATCACCATTTGCATATTCTACTCCCTTGTTTCTTGTGTATCCTGTGCCATTATTTTCTTGATTATATACAATAATACGATTATCTTGCTTTTCTAAATCTTTTAAAATTTCAAAACTGTTGTCTGTTGAACCGTCGTTAATACATATTATTTCCAAATTATCGTAAGTTTGATACATTAGTGTATTCAAACATTTTTCCAAATATTCAGATGTGTTGTAAACAGGTACTATTACAGAAATTAAAGGACTATAATTCTTCTTCATCACTCGCACTAACCCAGCATTTTTCCATTAGTTTTCTAAAATCTTCATAATTAGATTCTTTATATATTTTACATATGTCTATATATACTTTGTAATCATCATTTAAAGGTAAATTTTTCAACTCTTCACAGTCTACATCTAACATTAGGTCTTTTATATCGTTAAAAAATTTTTCTTGTAATGGTTGTTTTAAAAGATTAATTTTTGTTAAAAAATCTTGTATCATAATATAATCTAAAATGTTTTTCATTTTTTCGTACATATTATTTTGTATGAAAATTTCTTTAACCCTCTTGTGAGCAATTATTATATCGAATACTCTTTCATTTCTTAATTTCATTAAAGAACCTGATCTTCTTCTGTAAAAATAAGGAGCTTGGGGAGTGTAAGATAGCCTTTTTAGACGTGAATAAATGTCCGCCCAAAATATAACATCATCATTAATATTATTTGGCGGAAATTGTATATTATTATTTTTTAAAAAGTCAGATAAAAATATTTTACCCCAGCATGTAACAGTAACATAAAGATAGTTAATTATATTGTTAACATCTAAATTTATAAATTTTGTATTTGGTGGGATTTTTGTAAATTGTCTATGGCAAAAATATTTTTGATTAATATCTCGATGGGCATTATTTGTATAAAAATCCGAAGTTACAACTTCTGCACCTGATTCCTCAATGCAATTTACTAAATTTTCAACCATGTTTGAAGACATATAATCATCAGAATCAGCAAACATAGTATATTTACCTGTGGCGTATTCTAATCCTGTATTTCTTGCTGCACCTTGTCCTGAATTTTTAGTACTTATTATGATTAATCTGTCATCAAGTTTTTTGTAATGTTCTAAAATATTAAGTGAATTATCCGTAGACCCATCATTGACGCATATTATTTCCAAATTTTTGTATGTTTGATTAATTATAGAATCCAAACATCTTGATAAGTATTTTTCAATATTGTAAACAGGTATTATAACTGATACTTTATGCATAAATTAATTTTAGCACAATTTAAAACAAATATATGCAAAATATATATTTCGTGATAATATATAAAAAAAGGTGATTTATGTATCAATTTGAGTTTAAAGATATGCAAAATGATTTGCTAACTGTTAATAATTTTTATAAAGTATTAAAACATTTATATCCTCAAAGCAGTGTGTCAACGGAGCGGCAAAAATATTTAAGTGATTTAATGAATGAATATGGTTATATTCCATATCCGTATGTTCAAACTTTTACGGATTTAACCGACGCAGAAGTTTTGTTTTGCTTAGAAAAAAAATGGGAAAATGAAAATGTTTTATCAAATGGTGAATTTAAATTTTCAGATACAAGCGTTTTAGCAAGAAATGATGTTAAAGATTCGTCTTGGATAAAACGTGAAGGTCACGATATTAAATTGATTAATATGGGTGGACTTGGAGATGGAAATAACAATAAAACTGAAGTTTCCTTTATGAATTGGCTAAGACAATTAGTTATTTTGCCTACAGGAAATAAAGAAAATAATATATTTAGTACGACAATATATCTGATACCGTTTCACCATCGCAGATTTGAGTGTGCATATATACCGCAAACAAGTCATGTAGATGATTTATTGGAAGATAAAAATATTGCTAAATTAACTAATTTAAATGCAGATGCACAGATGAAGCTTTTTATTCAACTGGCACAATTGGCAGGGCATCCGGTTATTTATGATGTTTTACCTCAGACTGCAAGATTTTCTAAATTAGTAATGATGCACCCTGAATGTGTAAGATGGTATGACGTAAAAGCTTTAATTAATAAGTTATGTTCAAAACTTACAGAAGCTCAAAATGATATAAACTCAAAAATGCTGAGTCAAGAACTGCGTAATAAATATTCGCACAAAGATTTAAGTGCAGTAATAGATATTTACAAGGACTTTCTGGGCGGTGCATGGCATAATAATTTATCAGAATATTATCAGCAGATATTTGCAGATATTGATAATGACAAAAATTTAGTAAACTACAAAAAGTTAATATCAAATTTTATAACTGAAAAAACAACTCAAGACAAAATTCATGCAAAAGCAAAAGAAATTATTCATAAAACATTAAACAAACCTTTAAATGTCGAACTAAAAGAAGAAGATATAACAGATTTAAGAAAATTGGAAGCAGAATTAGTAAAAGTTGGTTTGTGGCCGTCACCTTGTGGATGCTGGAACTCTTCTGGTGTTCCTGTTTTTGATAAAATGTATGATAAAGCTCAATATCCTCTATTTAAACATTATAGCAAAAATGGTGAAGATGTTACTGAAATGGCCGCATTGACTTGTCAAGCTCCGTTTTATTTTGTTTGTCTTGAAAATGGTCAATATAATGAAAATGTAATTAAATTATTTGTAGATTACCAAAAGGATTTACAGAGAAGATTCCATTTTGACGGATTTAGAGTTGATCATGTTGATCATGTTTTAGGCGAAAATTCCGAATCTGACGGTGTTCCTATTTCCTATAATGCACCAAGAAAGGCCATCAAGGCGTTAAATGATGAAATGAAAAAAGAAATTCCGTATTTTGCCTCAATTGCTGAATTTATGATGTGGCAGCCTTTCTACAAAGAATATCATGAAGAAATGAATTTTGATTTATTGTGGGGTAGTGATATATATTTGCAAGATTATAAAAATCCTTATGTTATAAGTCAGAATAACCATCATTTGGCTAATTATAACGTTCAGAATGAAAATCTTGAACCATTATCCATAATAAAAATGTATAATAATCAAGATGGTGAATATCGTTATATAAACAAGTTTCCTGCTGCATTAGGTAAAAAAGGCGCGTTATTTAAGTGGTTTGAACTTAAATTTCTTCCATATTGTCCAAGTGCACAAAGACCTGTTATGTATGTTGATGGCGACGAATCTTTTTCTATTGGCGGTATAGAAAGAACTATTAACAATGAAGTATTTATGAAAAGAAATACTGATTTTGAATTTTTTGCAAAATTTGATGCTATAGACAGATTTGTAAAAAATAATTCAAGAATTGTTGATGGCGCATCTGAACTTATAAGAAACGACAAAGATGGTTTCGTTGCTTGGCTGGTTGGAAAACCAAATGATGACTTAATATTAGTTGTCGCAAAATTTAGTACTTTGTCTCAACTTAATGATGCAGCTAAACAAGTAATTAAAAACATGGGACTTGATAAAAAAGTTATCAATAAAACTGTAGAAACAGATCCAAAATTTGAGTTTGTTTCTGAATATAAATTTGACGGAAAAAATTATGTTGAAGAAGAATTTGAAAGTCCTGCAAAGGAAATTTTTATTGATGAAATAGAAACATTTGAATTCAGATTCTTCAGAGTCGCAAAAGCAGCACAATAAACACTTTTTATAAGGATATAATTATGTCTGATAACAATCCAAATACTCCTAAAAAATTTGATTCTCTGAATTTTAACTATGATTTCAGCGAAAAAGATTATACTCAAGATAAGAAATTCATGGAATTTCAGCAAAAGAATAATCAAAAGTCTGATAATGATAAAAAAAATAATGTTGAAAATTTAAAAAATGAACTTTTTAATACTTCAAAAATTGACAATACAAAGAAAAATATTGAACAATTTCAAGAAGTAATTCAATCAAGTTATGAGCAAAAGCAAAGAGACCCCGTATTTATAAAACCAAAAACTAAATTTGATTTTAACTCAATGCAGTTTTATAATAAACAATTTGAAGAAATTAAAAAAACAAAAAGTGAAACATTAAAGGCTTTTAATAATTTTAAAGAGCGTATATTACCATTTGCTGATGTTTTAACACTTGCTGAGGCAAAAGCATTGTCTAATAAAATTTTGCCGGTAAAAAGTGATATCACAGTATTCAATGTTGGCGGCGCAAAATGTACAGTTGTAAATAAACCCAATTTGTTCAGAATTACTTTAGAAAATGATGAAGAACTGCTTTGTTATGATTTTGTTTAGATTTAATGCTGTTTTTTTGTAAATTTATGTAAAAAATACTAGCTAAATCAGTGATTTCAGTTAACAAAATGCGTTTAGAGTTGTATAATTAACTCAAAGGTACATTTATCACAGATGGGGAATTTTATGCATAACATATCTTTTTTAGGGAAACGTGAAGACAAAAATACTGTTGAACAATTGAGAAAACAAGGTGACGCGCTTACCTTAAATAATCAACTAAATATTTCAACTGCTATTGAAAAACTATCAGAGGATTCATCAGAAGAAAATATTAAATTTTTAATGAATGTTGCTCAAGGTTTAAGATATGGTACAAGTTTTGAATTAGATGGCAAAAAAACTAATAATGATTGGAAAGGTAAACTTCAACAAGCAACAGAAAAAGCTCTTGCAAATACTGATTCTCCAAATAAAGCAAAATTGCAGGAACAATTTAAAGCTACATTTGTAGACAAAAAAGGATTATCAAATGATGAAAAAGATGTTTTATCCTTGCGTAATAATATTTTAAAAACAAAAGGGCTTCCTCAGGCTATTAATGATTCAAAAATTGATGCTGTAAAAAATATTGCAAAAAATTTGGATTATTTTGTAATTTCTTCTGAAATTACAACAAAAGAAAAGAAGTCTTGCTTAGAAAAATTAAACACTTTAATGAGTAATGATTATAAAATTAATCCTCAATTAAAAAATAAAAAACCGCAAGTCTTAGGCGAATTGCTTAATGACTTGGTTGTAAGAACTGCCGAATCGGACAAACCTACAATTAAAACAACTGACCAGCGTCACCACGGTATGTGTGCGGCAATTTCTACGTCAAGAAAAGTTATGGCTTATGAATATAAAGACAAGTACGTAACAATGGTTATGGAAGAATTAAATAATAAACCTGAAATGAAAGTGTATGATCCTACGAAATTAGGTACTAATGCAAAAATTTCTGTTCCTAAGACTGTAGTTGATTTTGATTATGCTGATGATAAAGGTTATAGAATTCTTGATGCGTCTGCTTTGCAATGGATGAATATTGCCGGTAATTCAGGCAGAGGAGACGTTCAAGGTACAAAATTTTCTGCTTTTGATAAAGAATATTTTGATACTTTCCACGATGCGCACTATATGAGAGAACTTGATGATCCTAAATTGGTTCCTCATCAATATCATTTAAGAGCTTTGGAAAAGGCTGATGAATTTATAACATCTGCTCAAAAAGGTATTGCTAAGCGTGAAAAAGATGCTGTGGAACAAAGACAATCCGAAAGATTTAATGCACAAAAAGTTGTTAAAGCTAATGCTGCTTTAAATAGAGAACTAAGTGCTCTTATGCCTGATAAATCAAAAGAAGAAATGAATAAAGTTGTAAACAGATTCTTGAAAATGGGTGAAGTAAAAGGTTCTCAGTCTGACGATTTACATTTCTTTGATTACGAAGAACAGTCTATGAAAAAACAAAAAATGGCTAACTTTATAAAACAAGAAAATCCAAATGTAAAACAGGAAGATATTGATGCAAGAATGGAAAATATCTACAATATGTACGATTTATCAACAGAAACAACTGCGTATATGAATGAAGAAATTATTCCAAAATCTCCGCAAAACAAAATGAAAAAAATATACAAACCTTTATATGAGGCTGCTGCAGCTTATAGAACTGCTCAGGACAAAAAACTTGATATTCCTGAAAACTTGCAAAAAGAAGTTTCAAAATATGGTTTGGCAAAAGATGCAACAAAAGCTGATGTTATGAAAAAATATGAAAATGAGGGTAAAGTTGTATCAGAACCTATTTTAAGAAGTTTGCAAGACAAATATAATAAAATAGCAAAATTTGCTGCAGTTGTTGAAAAAGCTGAAGTAAAAGAAAATGTTCCGACAAAAGACGATTTATATCAAATCTCAGACAGCGAAAAGCAGGCTCTTGAAAAAGTTGCTAAAAATCTGAATAAAATGCATTCTGAAATTTCAAAAGAAACAAAGGCAAAACAAAAAGAACTTGAAAAACCTTTGGCAGAATTAGCGAAACAAGTTGGTCAGGAACAGGGTCGTTTTTGGGTTACAAAAGAAGGCTCATCTGGCTTATTTACGGCTCAGGAAGTAAGAATTCTTGAACAAATGACAGGTAAACCTTATTATGCTGAAAAAAGTGTTGAAGCAGCCGCTGAAAGAATTAAAAAAGGTCCTCATTCAGGTATAAGCGGTACTTCAGTATATCATAATCAACATGGCGGACACGCTCAATATATTGCTGATGTTGCGCCGTTATTGGTTAAAAATCCTGAAACTGGTAAAGTTGAAGTTAAAGACGCAATTATGCATGATAATACTTGGGGTGCAGCTGAACATAAAAAAACTTGGCTTGATTCAAAAGGTTTGTTAAGAACTGATTATCAATGCGGAAGAGGCGGTAAAGACGGTTATATTACAAATTCGGCTTGGCAAAATGGTGTTCTTGTCGAAGATTTTAAATATGAACCGGGTTCAATCAACGGTGAAAAATTTAAAATGTTTTACGATGCAATCTTGCCTACCACGAAAAATGAAACTATGGAAACAGCGGCAAAATTAGTCCAAAATGCTTTCGTCGGTCCAATGGTTAATATGAGTAAAGTAGCTCAAGTTTTGCAAAAATTGGATTCTGTTCCTGCAGAATTTTTGGATAAAGTTATGGACAGAGCGGCTAATGCCGGAGAAACAAAAAATTTCATTGAAACTCAAGTTCTAAATGATTTAGAAAAAGTTAACAGTGAAAGTGATTTATCAAAAACTCATGCAAGAACTCAAAAGTATATGACAGCAATTGCAAAACAACTTTCATTTACAAAAGAGAATGCCTTGGAAGCATTACAAAACGGCTTAAAGACTGAAGGTGTTAAAGCAAGTTCTATAGATAAAATTGACGATAAAAATTTTGCGTTTGTAAGAAAATTTATTGATGAAAAGTATGATCCAAAATCTAATAAAGAGTTCATGGATAAGTTCAATGCATTAAAAAGTTTGTCACCGGAAGAAACAAAAAAACTTGTTGACTCGTCTTCAGACAAAGAATTGAGTATTAAAGAAATTACTCCGTATGAAGCTGTAAGACAAATAAAAGGTTTGGAAGATGCAGCAGAAAAGGCATTGGAACAAAATATTCTTATTGATTCTATACAAGATAATATAAAACTTACAGAAAAAGGTGATTCTTTTGAAGAAGCGTTCTTTATTCTACAAAGAGACTGGGGTAATTTGAATATCTCAAACGATTTGAAGCAAGTTAAGAGCAGATATTTTGAACAATTTGGTGCACGTTCTGCCTTACCTGAATGTAAATTGACAACAAAAGAAGAAACAGGTAAGCTGGCAAAATCCTTTACTGATACTTTGAAGCAAGGTGTTGAGTTGGTAAGTACATTGAAACAAATGCAAGAAGGAAAACTTGATAAACAAGGACTTACTGATGAACAAATTGCTTTGGCTATAAAAAATCAATTAACTGATATAAATGAAGGTAAAAAAGTATTTATTAAAGCTAATATTGAGCCAAAACACAGACAGGCTGTTGCAGAAGATTTGAATAATTATATATCATCTGTAACAAAAGGCAAAAATGCAGATTCAAGTTTTGAAAAATTTGCTCAAAACTTTGATAAATATCATATTTTAAATCACCCTAACGAATTGTTGCGTGAATTTTTAAAATTATCAAAAAATCCTGCAGACAAGGAATTAGCGCAAATTTATGAGGGTTATGTTGTTAAAGGATGCTATGAATTAGCTAAATTTGATACAGAATATCAAATGGCTAAAGAAGCAGGCGAAGGTCATATGCATGAAGTCGCAACTGATTTAGCAAAAATTAAAACTCCAAAAGAATGGGATGATAAACAAGGCGAACACGATTTGAGTACTGATGAAGGTTTCTATTCGTTCCTTCAACATTCTCAAAAAACTTCCGGGGTTGATAATACTTTAAAATTACTTAACCATATTGGTCAAAACGATAGAGCAATGAGATTAGAAATGAAAAATGTCGATAAAATAGACAAAATGAAACAGTTACTTTCTAAACAGACATTACCTATTGTTATTCAATATGTTCAATCTAAAACTGAATTAGTTGGCGGATTAAATCTTTCAAAAGCTCCAAAAGAAGCAAAAATGAGAGATGAATATATGGCGAAAATGAATGAACTTATTGAATATATAAATGCAAATGCAGCAAGTTTAATTAAAGGCTGACATAAAAAAATATACGATAAAAGACTGACAGTAAAAACTGCCAGTCTTTTTATAATTATAGTGATAAAATTTGTAATGCAGTACGCAAGAATTCTTCGCTATCTTCAGGAATTTTTCCTTTTGAGCAAGCTTGTTTTATTGCAGAAATTATTTCATCTTCTTCATAACCCAAAGATAAAAGTATTTTTTGGATTTCTTCTGTGCCTTGAGGTGCATCTGAAATTTTTTCTGTCGTAAATTCAGGAGTCAAATTTATAAGTTTATCTTTTAATTCAAGAATTATTTTTTGCGCTAATTTTGAACCAACACCCTTGGCTCTGGTTAGTTCTTTTGAGTTCTCATTTATAACAAGATAAATTAATTCGCTTACTTCAAATTCATTAATAAGGCCAAGTGCCATTTTTGAACCTACCCCGGAAACAGATGTCAAAACATTAAATATGTCGCGAGCTTCTTTTGTTAAAAATCCGCATAATGACATTGTGTCTTCTCTGTGGATAAGTACTGTGTATATTTTTATTTCGTCATTAACTTCTTTTTTGTTATAGTCACTTGCGCAAATTTCAAGTAAGTATCCTATTCCGCCAACTTCAACCGTAAAATATAAAGCTTTTTGATTTTGAGCTTTTGCAGTTAGAATTCCTTTAATATAATCAAACATTGAACCTATTTCCTATTAATATTAATTATATATCAAATTAACTTTTTATTCATGCTTTTATCAAGATATATGTTTGTGTTATATTTTAATCAGGTTAGTAACAAATGAAGAGGATAAAAACATGAAAACACTTTCACCATTACAAGAAGAAAGATTAAACTATCAACCAAAACTTCCTGAATGTCTTGCACAAGGTATTAATAAACTTGAAATAGAAGAAGGAAAAGCAACTGAGTCTGTTAGAGATCAGGAAGAAATTAAAAAATTATTTGAAAAAACTTACGGAAAACCAATCGTAACTTTTAAATCAACATCAAATGAAAAAAACTCACCTGTTAAGAATGTTGGTGTTATATTATCAGGTGGTCAGGCTCCGGGCGGACACAATGTTATAGCCGGTTTGTTTGATGCTTTAAAACAAGCAAATCCTGAAAATAAATTGTACGGATTTTTAGGCGGTCCTTCAGGAATTATAGAAGGAAAATACAAAGAAATTACAAAAGATTTTATTGATGCATACAGAAATACGGGCGGCTTTGATATTATCGGCTCAGGCAGAACAAAGCTTGAAACAGAAGAACAATTCCAAAAATCGCTTGAAGTATGTAAAAAATTAAATATTACTGCAGTTGTAATTATCGGCGGTGATGACTCTAACACAAATGCTGCATTACTTGCTGAATGGTTTGTAAAGAATAATGCAGGTATTCAGGTTATTGGTTGTCCAAAAACAATTGACGGCGACTTAAAAAATGAACAAATCGAAGTTTCTTTCGGTTTTGATACAGCTACAAAAACTTATGCAGAATTAATCGGAAATATTCAACGTGATGCGAATTCTGCAAAAAAATACTGGCACTTTATTAAAATTATGGGAAGAAGTGCTTCTCACGTTGCGTTAGAGGCAGGTTTACAAACTCAACCAAACATTGTTTTGATTTCTGAAGAAGTTGAAGAAAAGAAAATGTCTCTTAATCAAATTGTAACTTCTATGTGCGAAACAATTGCAAAACGTGCGGAAATGGGTAAAAATTTTGGTATCGTAATTGTTCCTGAAGGTTTAATTGAGTTTATTCCTGAAATGAAGGTTATGATTTCAAGCTTAAATGACTTGACTCACGAACTTGAAAACAATGATGAATACAAAAATGCACCAAACGAAAAGAAATTTGAAATTATCACATCTAAACTTGATGAAAACAATGCAAAAGTGTTCTCGAGTCTTCCTGCATTAATTAAATCTCAATTATTAATGGACAGAGACCCTCACGGTAATGTTCAAGTTTCAAGAATTGAAACAGAAAAACTTTTAATCGAAATGATTAGAACAAGATTAAATGAAATGAAAGCACAAGGAAAATATAACGGTAAATTTTCTGATCAAGCACACTTCTTTGGTTATGAAGGCCGTTGTGCATTCCCTTCTAACTTTGATGCTGATTATTGTTATTCATTAGGCTTTAATGCTTTTGCTTTGATTAATTTCGGTTTGACAGGTTATTTATCATCAGTAAGAAATCTTGTTAAACCTGCAAAAGAATGGATTGCAGGCGGTGTTCCTCTAACAATGATGATGAATATGGAAAAACGTCACGGTGAAATGAAAGCTGTAATTCAAAAGGCTCTTGTAAAACTTGACGGTCCTGTATTTAAGGAACTTGAACAGCACAGAGAAGACTGGGCTATGAATGACAGATATTTATTCCCTGGTGCTATTCAGTATTTTGGTCCAAGCAAAGTTTGTGATTTGACTTCTATAACTTTACAGTTAGAACACAAATAAATATTGATACGATAAATTTAAGGCGCTCTTTGAAAAAAGAGCGCCATTTTTTAGACAAAATTAATAAAATATGTGTTTTAATTTTCTAAAAATGAAAAATCTTCTCCTAATTCGTCTTCTATCATTTTTATTAAACTGCTTAATTTTATATCAAGCCCTTCTGAAATACGCCAAAGCGTAGATAATTGAGGGTCTTTAATCCCATTTTCCAAATCTGCCCATAATGATTTGCCCATACCGATTTCGTCTGCACTTTTGGTTATGGATTTTTTTCTGTGTGCCTTAACAACTTTTGCAGTTGCCAATTGTAATTTTTTTTTGAGGTCTTGCATATTTTATATTATTGTTCTAATATAATGACAGGTTGTCATAATATTATGACAAAACTAAAATTATTATTGTTTGAAATTAAGTAAATTTAAATTCAGCATGTAGACATAAGAAAGCAGAAAGGAAAAATCAATGAAAACTTTTCAACCGTTCAACCATTCAACTATTCAACAAATAATAAGTCAACCCCTCACCCGAATTTTAGATATTCGAGCAGAGCTCTCATATAAAATTCTTCCCTCCCCCGACGGGGGATGGTTAGGGAGAGGGGACAACTTCCTAAAGCATTTATTCACAACTCACTACTCACGACTCACTAATACACAGCAAATGGATTGCCGCGAAAATCAGAGGTTTTCTCGCAATGACGATACTGTTCAACCATTCAATCATTCAACTGTTCAACGTGTAAAAGTTTACGCCTTTACGTTAGCCGAAACTCTTATAGTAATCGGCATAATTGGTGTAGTTGCGGCGCTGACTTTGCCTAACCTTAATCATGCGACAGGCGACAAAGAAACGGTAACTCGACTGATGAAAGCATATTCGATGTTAAATGAGGCAAATGACCGAGCTATTGCAAATTATGGAACGCTATCAGAGTGGAAATCTAATGAGCAATGTGAAAATAATTTTAGTGTCTGCTGGATGAAAAGAATTGGCGAATTTCTAAAAATAACTAAGTCTTGTAATGAAATTGATGAAGACGACGATGATAATTACTCAAGTTGTGATTCGTTAAGAGGTGGTATAGATAGCTACTATAACTTTATGTATCAATTACCAGACGGAATGGTTATTACTAATGGTAGTTCTTTTCCTAATTGTGATGATAATGACGCAGGTTTATATAGAACGGATGATTTTTGTATAAATACTTTTCTTATCGATGTAAATGGTCCAAATAAAGGAAAAAATCAAGTAGGACAAGATATTTTTGCTTTTACTCTTTCTGATTCTTTAGGGGTTCTTCCTCAAGTAAACTGTTGGTATGAATATCAAGTTATAGAAGACTGTATGTCAGCTAAGGATGATCTTTGTTCTTATTGGGTAATTAACTATGGTAATATGGATTATTTAAAGACTGATTCGGATGGAAAATGTAACGATAATCCGTCAATTGTTTTAGATGGCGTAAATAACACGTCTTGTCATTAATTTATAGAAAACATATTATTGACAATTGTTGAAAAAAAGCGGATAATAGACCTGAAGAGGTTTTATTATGACACAGAGTAATCATCACCACCATTTAGGGCATGAAAACGAAAAGAAAACGGCTATTGTAATTATATTTACATTGGTTACGATGATTGCAGAAATAATTTTTGGTATCATTACACATTCGATGGCATTATTAGCTGACGGATGTCATATGGGTACTCACGCTTTAGCGCTCACAATTACTTTTTTAGCCTATGTATTTATGGGTAAAATTCAGGACTGCAAAAATTGTGATTTGGTTTCCGAAAAAATTTCATCACTTGCAGGCTATACAAGTTCACTGTTTTTGCTTTTGACTGCATTTTGGATTGTTTATGAATCTTTTGACAGATTACTTCATCCTTTAAATATTTCATTCAATGAAGCTATTTTTGTTGCAGTTATCGGACTTATAGTTAATTTAATTTGTGTATTTATTATGGAAAACGGGCATAAACACGAACACGAACGAGAAGATTATAATTTTAAAGCAGCTTATCTTCATATTTTGACCGATGCTTTAACTTCCGTTTTTGCTATAGTTGCGCTTATTGCAGGTAAATATTTCGGTTTATATTTCTTTGATCCTGTAATGGGATTTGTTGGCGCAGCTTTGATTTTGAGATGGAGTATTAGCTTAATAAAAGATACTTCAATTGTTTTGCTTGATTTAAAAATGCTTAAATAATTGTTTAACAAAAACTTGACTTAATCCCAAAGATTATTTATTGGTACTGCATATAAATTTTCACCAAAAGAAACGACATGTTCGCCCGTATATAAAACAATACCTATAAAGTTTCTATTTTTTGCCAAATTATTTTTAAACCATTTTAAATGTTTAAATTGTTCCAAAGAAACAGAAGAACCAGATTTTACTTCTATTCCAAAAATGTTATTTTCATCATCCTGAATTATGAAGTCTATTTCTCTTTTTTCTCTATCCCTGTAATGGTATAATTCATATTTTTGATTTTCATACTCAACTTGTGTAATTAATTGATTATAAACAAATGTTTCAAAGATTTTACCTGATTTGTCTGCGTCTAAAACTAAATCATTAGGCTTCCATTTTAACAAGGCTGCCATAAGCCCTGTATCAGTGATAAAATATTTGCTTTGCTTGTTCACTCTTTCGTAATCTGTTTTTAACCAAGGTGAAACTTTATCTGTAAGATATGTGTTTTCTAATATTGCCAAATAACTGTCTAATGTCTGATTTGCTATTGAAAGTGAAGATGTCAGCTTTGATTTATCTATAAATTTTGATGAAAATGATGCAATAACACTAATAAGTTCCTTTAAAGAGTTATATCTTTTTACGTTGGCAAAATCTTTCAAATCAAAATCAATTATAGTGTTGATGTAATCTTTATACCATGAAACTTTTTCTCTGTTATTATTTAATTTCAATGGTTCTGGATAACCTCCTTTAAATATTATTTCAGAAGTTTTTTCTTTATCATAGCCATTATTATCAACAAAATTTTTTGATTTTAGCCTGTCAAATAATTTTGGTTCATTACCTAAAATTTCGCCTTGTGTTAATGGTCTTAATCTTATTTTTTTTACTCTGCCTGCGAGTGATTCTCTGACTGTAGGTAAAGTTTGAATATTAACCGAACCTGTAATAAGATATTGCCCATATCTTGTGTTTTCATCAACAGCTTTTTTTATTGCGGTAATTAATTCAGGAACTCTTTGTATTTCATCAATTACCATTGTTTTCTTTGTATGTTTTATAAACCCCTGAGGATCATTTTGTGCTGCTTTTAGTAGTGTAGAATCATCAAGTGTTCTGTATATAAAATTTTCATCAACAATCAATTTTGCAAGTGTTGTTTTTCCGCATTGTCTTGAACCCGATAGAATTACAATTCGTCGATTGTTCAATGCTGATTTAATACTTTTTTTCTGCCATCTTTTTAACATATAATCTCGCAATTTTAAAAATATTCTTGCCGCAATTATTGTAATACAATATTCGCAAAAATGCAAGTTGATAGTTAAAATGCAGTAAATTAGTGTGTTTTACGCATGCATAAAAAAGCGGTTTGAAAATTTTTCAAACCGCTTTTTTTGAATTATTTTTGATAATATTAGTCGTCAGCGTGACCTGCTGTTCCTAATACGTCTCTCATTTTATGCATAACCATTTCTTTAACAGCGGTTCTGCCAGGTCCCATGTATTCGCGTGGGTCGAATTTTTCAGGATGTTCAATAAAGAATTCTCTGATTGTTGAAGTCATTGCCAAACGTAAGTCTGTATCGATGTTGATTTTTGCAACGCCGTGTTTAGAAGCGTAGTTTAACATTTCTTCAGGAACACCTTGTGCATCAGGTAAGTTACCGCCGAATTTATTACATTTTTCAACAAATTCTTTTGGAACTGATGATGAACCGTGTAATACGATTGGGTAGTCGCCAAAGCCTGCTTCTTTTAAAGCGTCTTTGATTTCTTTTAACCTTTCAAAGTCTAATTTAGCTTCGCCTTTGAATTTGTAAGCACCGTGTGATGTACCGATAGCGATTGCTAATGAATCACAACCTGTTTGTTTAACAAATTCAACAGCTTCTTTTACGTTTGTATATTTAGCGTCTTTATCAGAGACGTTAACGTCATCTTCAACGCCCGCTAATTTACCAAGTTCAGCTTCTACAGAAACTCCTCTTTCGTGAGCGTATTCAACAACTTGTTTTGTAACTTTAACGTTTTCTTCAAATGGGAATCTTGAACCGTCAATCATAACTGATGAGAAACCGCCGTCAATACAAGCTTTACAAATTTCAAAATCAGCACCGTGGTCTAAGTGTAATGCGATAGGTACTGTTGTTGTAGCTAATGCAGCTTCAACTAATTTGATTAAGTAAGTTTGATTTGCGTATTTTCTTGCACCTGCTGAAACTTGTAAAATAATTGGTGAACGAGTTTCTTCAGCTGCTTCTGCAATACCTTGCAAAATTTCCATGTTGTTAACATTGAAAGCACCGATAGCGTATCCGCCTGCTAATGCTTTTTTGAACATTTCTTCTGTTCCTACTAATTTTCTTCCACTCATTTGAGTTCTCCTTATTTGTGAAGTATACCTACACATTTATTTTATTACAAAAAACATTTTGTGCAATAAATTTTAAATTTATAAAAATTTCTGGTTATTTTTTTCTGTTTGGGGTACAATAAAAAAGAACGTATTAGTTTAGAAATATTATTTAATGTAGGTCTGGAAAGTAACTATAAGGAGGTTTATTTATGCCAGGTAAAACAATAACAGTTGACGGTAACTACGCTGCAGCGCATGTTGCGTATGCTTTAAGCGAAGTATCGGCAATTTATCCGATTACACCATCATCAACAATGGGTGAATGGGTTGATGAATGGGCTTCACAACACAAGAAAAACATTTGGGGCAAAGAAGTTAAAGTTGCCGAAATGCAATCAGAAGCAGGTGCAGCAGGTGCTGTTCACGGTTCTTTGGCTTTCAAAAAACCTTGTTTTGTTTACTTGATTTCCGCCTTCTGAACAGCGGAGAT
>CAYLHN010000013.1:0-26389 GCA_964383455.1 uncultured Muribaculaceae bacterium
AAAGATGAGGGTTTTTATCTGGCTGCCTGGCGGAAGCACTTATTTTAACAGCAATAATAGCACTTACAACAACAACAGCAATTGCAGCAGACAATGCTAAAACCGAAGATACCGCTTGCACAAAATGTCCGTGTCAGACTGTAGGTAAAATGCCGCCAAGAGACATGCACAGACGCGGTCCTGGTGCAGAATTTGAAAAACGATTAAATCTTACAGACGCACAAAAGGAAAAAATCAAAAAACAACGTGAAGCAGACAGAAAAAAGATGGATCCGCTTAGAAAACAAATTGGTGAAAAAGAACGCGCTAAATTTGAAATTTTCAAAAAATACGAAGAAACAGACAAAGATTTAATCAAATTAAATGAAGAAATTAAAGTTCTAAAAGACAAAGAACACAAAATTATGGAAGCTAACCGTAAATCATTTGAATCAATTCTTACAAAAGACCAAAAAGCTGAGTTAGAAAAAATTAAAGAAGAACACAAAAAAGCTTTTGACGGACACAAAGGACCAAAACCACCAAAATTTGACAAACAAAAATGTGACAAATGTGACAAACAAGATAAATAAAATAAACTAATAACGGCGGGGTTTTTGTTAAACAAAAACCCCGCCGTTATTTTATAAATAGTCCGCTCAGTTATTTAATCTCGGTAATACAAAAAGTTCTTTCTTTTGCGATATAATTGTTTTATGAAAATAATTCCGTTTGAAGTAAATAATGGATTTAAAAATATGGAAATTGACAGCGATTTACTTGAAAACGCTATCAAAACTCATGAAAAAGAACCTATTTTACGCTTTTACGGATGGAATCCAAAGTGTATTTCTTTAGGAAGAAACCAAAAAAACAACTTTTTAGATAAAAACACTTTGGAAAAATATAATATTGATGTTGTTCAGCGTCTAACAGGAGGACGCGCACTTCTTCACGATAAAGAACTCACATACAGTTACGTTTGTCCTGCAAGTTCTCTCAAAAACGGCGGCAGTGTTATTGAATCTTACAAAGAAATCGCACAAATATTTATTGATAAATTCAAAACTTTAGGCATAAATTTAGAAATTTGTGATAAGACTCATTCAAATACAAATATTAATTATTGTATGCTTTTATCAACAAATGCAGATTTATGTTATAACGGTAAAAAGCTTATCGGCTCGGCTCAATTCAGAAAAGAAGGCTACATTCTTCAACACGGTTCTATTTTAATAGATTACGACAAAAACTTACTTGAAGAATTATTTAATGAAACAATTAATACAAGTTCAATTACCTGCCTAAAAGAAATTAATCCGAATATAACAATTGACAAAATATTAAATTTATGGAGTAAAAATTAATGAATTTTACTGAAAAATATTCAAAAATAAAAGAAATTGTATCAGATGAGTTATATGAAATCGAAAATAATCTGACGGACTTTTATTGCGGTTCTGACGATTTACAAGAAAATCTTTTAAAAATTATAAAAGCACCTTCAAAAAGAATTCGTCCGCTTTTAGCTTTACTATATTTAAAAATGTACAATGCTGAAATCACATACGAACAAATAGAAGTCCAATCCGCAGTAGAATTAATACACAACGCAACTTTAATACACGATGACGTTGTTGATAAATCTTCAAAGCGCAGAAATACGTCAACTTTAAATGAAGTTTTTGACAACAGTCTTGCAGTTGTAACAGGAGATTTTTTACTTTCAATCGCAATACAAAAATTATTAAACATAAAATCTTGCGATATTTTAAAATTCTTTAGTATTGCCATAAAAAGGATGTGCGTAGGAGAAATTAATCAGTATTTTAACAAATTTAAAATAATTGAATTTGACGAGTACTTAGACAAATGCAAATACAAAACGGCTGAACTTTTTATGGCATCACTTATAAGTTCCGCTCAAATTGCAAACTTAGACATAAATAACGCAAAAGATTTTGCAAAACGATTTGGAATAGCTTTTCAAATCAGAGACGATTTATTAAATTTTATAGACAACAATCCGAATAAACCATCAAAAAATGATTTGGAAGATGGAATATATACAGCACCTGTTATTTTTGCAAAAGATATAAAAAATATTGATTACGGCATTGAAAAAACAAAAGAATTGTTAGATAATTATTTTAACCGCGTAAAAAAATGTCTGGATAAAGCGCCAAACAATGAGTACAAAAAAGCAATTATAGAACTTATAGACTTATTAAAAATATCATGACAAAGAAGAAAAATAAAAATAAAGAAGAAAAAAAGGATTTCAGCTTTAAATTTGATTTAAAAAACATTGATAAAAATTTATTAAAACAAAAATTAAAGTCGTTCGCCAAAGAGTTGTGGGAAACTGCATTTTTTGTACTTGTAATGCTGATTATTATTAAATTTTTTCTTGTAGAAATGCGTTGGATACCATCTGCCTCAATGCATCCGACACTGATAGAAAAAGACAGAATTGTTGTTGACAGATTAACAAGATTTTTTAGAGAACCTCAGCGAGGAGATATAATTATTTTTTATCCTCCGTTTGTAACATTAGAATACACACCATTTAAATTATTTAGACGATTAACAGGAATAAAATGCGATGATGTAGCATTTATCAAAAGAGTTGTAGGACTTCCGGGCGAAAAATTAGAAATTAAAAAAGCTGATGACGGTTCATACGCTGTTTATATTAATGATGAAAAACTTCCCGAACCTTATATTCAAAGCAGATATGATTATAATGATTGTACAAAAGATATGTTTTGCGGGCCAATGATTATACCCGAAGGTGAATATTTTATGATGGGAGATAACCGAGGAAACTCTCAAGATAGCAGATATTGGGGATTTTTACCAAAAGATAGAATTATCGGACGAGCAGTTACAATTTTTTGGCCAATAAAAAGAATTCGAAAGTTATAAATTTTGACTTTGCTGAAAAAATTATTATAGTCTAAACAGAGGATATTTTATATTTACTATATAAATTTATATTCATTTTTACGATAATAATAGAGCGAGGTAATTTATATATGTTTTCCCCAATGATTCAAAGTTTAATATCATCAAGCGGGCAGCAGGCAGCTTTACAAAGAAGTTTACAGCTTCAAAGTTATGTAAATGCACCTCAAATTAAACCTGCGGAAACAAAAATTGAAGCTCCAAAGTCTTTTGCTGAAGTTTTAAAAACTTCAGGAGCACAACAAACAAATAGAACAGGATTTGGAAGTTTAGTTTCACCGACTCAATCTGCAGATGTAAAAGCCCAATTATTAAGCTCAACATCTCCTATATCCGTAAAACCTGCAAATATTACAGAAACAAAGAAAGCAGGTAAATTCGGAGCACTGACAGGAATTAAAAACAAATTCAATGCTCTAAAAGCATCTAAAACTAACACAGAAATACCAAGCGTTGACAGGAATGCACCTAAAGCACAAATTTTGTCAATGATTGATAAAGTTGCACAAAAACACGGTGTTGACGAAAAATTAGTAAGAGCACTTGTTCGTCAAGAATCGGGATTTAATCCAAACGCAACATCTCACTGCGGAGCAATGGGTTTAATGCAATTAATGCCTGCAACAGCAAAGGGATTAGGGGTAACAGACCCGTACAATCCTGTACAAAACGTTGAAGGCGGTGTTAAATATTTAAAAAGTATGCTTAACAAATACAACGGTAATGTTATACTTGCACTTGCCGCATACAATGCAGGCCCGGGTGCCGTTGATAAGTACGGTTCCGTTCCTCCGTACGGCGAGACTCAAAACTATGTAAAATCAATATTGGCTAATTATCTATGATGTGTTTATTTAACTTAATTTATCGAATGTTCAAAATAAAAAAGCAGGCTAAATTTTAACTATTTAGCCATACAATATCGTTGAATATTATTACAACCATTAAAACAATTAGAAGAGAGAAGAAAAAAGTACCTATTTTTTCTACAGTTTCGTCTTTCAATCGTTTTCCTCTTATTTTTTCAATAATCAAAAATAATATATGACCGCCATCTAATGCGGGTATCGGCAAGAAATTAACAATTGCCAAATCCATAGATATTATGGCAGTTAACAATAATCCGTAGAACATACCGCTGCTTGCAATTATGTCAGAACCGATTTTTGTTATGGCAACAATTCCGTGTAAATCTTTCATTGGTACCTTACCCGTAAAAATTTGACCAAGCCCGTAAACCATATTGTAAGTGTTATACCATAAATATTTTGTACCTTGTTTTACTATTGCTTTAACGCCTTTTGTTTTGGTTAAAACTTCTTTCTGAGCTAGTTCAACTCCGATTTTTCCGTTTTTATCAGGATATATTGACTTTAATGCAATATGCTTACCATCTCTGTTTACAACGAAATTAAGCGGATGAACCGTATCTGAAAGAGCAATTGCAATATCTTTTAATGTATATTTATCGTTTCCCGTATAATATGCAGAATCAGCTATATCATCTCTTAGTGCATCAATTCCTTTTGGAAGTTCCAAATCTTTACTTTGATACCTTATAATACCTTGCTCAGTTTCTTTACTAAAAGAAATCGGATGTTCTACTTCTCTTTTTGGAAGTTTAATTAAAACTCCGCTTGGAATTATTTCATCATCTGTATATGCCCTGTTTAATTTCTTTAATTGAACCAAATTTTCTTTTGCTCTGTGTTCATTATAATAGCCGTCTTTTTCTTTACTCAAATTAATTAAAGCTAATATAGAAGCGGTATTTGTAATAGGAGTATTGTTAATTTTTAAAATTTGGTCTCCATTTTGAAGTCCTGATTTCCATATTGATGAAGATTGCTCTGCAACAATTTTGTTTACATAAACATCGTATTTACCCGCAGGCAGATAACCCCAATGGAATGCTGTAAAAAGAACTAATAAATATGCGCATATAACGTTAGATATAACACCTGCAGAAACAACAAAAGCACGCTGATATACAGGTTTATTTAAAAATCTTTCAGGAGAATCCGCCGGCAAATCACAATCTTTTTCATCATCAGGAAAAGATACATAACCGCCTAATAAAAAGGCATGCACTAAAACAGTTACATTACCGATTTTTTTCTGAAAAAGAGTAGGGCCTATCGGCAGTCCGAATCCGAATTTATCAACTCTCATTTTAAATAGTTTTGCAACAAGAAAATGTCCTGCTTCATGAACAAGAATTAACAAACTTAGTAATAAAAGCATTATTATAAATGATTGAATTGACATGTTATCTCCTTTATTTTTATAATATTTTACCATGAAAAATTTTTTACTTGGCTTACTTGATTGGATATATAAAAAGAAATGTTATTTTTGCGGAAGTTCAAAAGAATCTTCCAAAATGTGTTCTAAGTGTTACGACGGACTAACCAATGCTCCTATTTGCGTAAACCGAACAATACTAAACTCAAAAATATATGCTTGCGGATATTATCAGAGTAATATGCAAAAATTAATCCGCGGATTAAAATATCATCACCAAAAAGAACTTGCATATTTTCAAGCAAAATTTATGTGGGAGTATTTTCAAAAAATTACTGACGATAGAAATTTTACAGTCGTACCTGTTCCATTATCAAAGGAAAGGCAAAAACAAAGACATTATAACCATATGGAGCTTGTAGCTTTGGAATTTTGTAAATTATCAGGTATGAATTATAATTTCAATTTAATAAAAAGAGTAAAAGATACAAAACCTCAGTACAGACTCAAACGATATGAACGCATTGAAAATCTTAAAAACGCTTTTTCGGTCGATAGAAATGAAATACCCAAAAGCCCTATTCTACTTATTGATGACATATGTACAACAGGTTCAACCTTCGAATCTATAATTTTGGAATTGAATAAAATTGATATTTATAATATAACATGTTTAGCAACAGCAACGGTAGATTTCTAATGAAAAAATTATTATTACTATTAACATTTATATTTTTATTTTCAAGTTCAGCATTTGCACAGGAATGTGAAACAGCCGATTACTGCACTCTGCTTGGAAAAAAATCAATTAATGAAAAAAAGTACAAACAAGCTATTGAATATTTTGATAAGGCAATTTCTAATGATAATGAAGCATATTTGGCATACGCATACAGAGCTAAAGCTAATTTTTATCTAAAAAACTATAATAAAACACTTGATGATACAAAAAAATCACTTGAAATTTGCGAAAATTCTGTTTCTCATGGATTAAGAGGAAGTGTATATGTAGTAAAAGGAAGTTATCACGACGCTATAGAAGAAACGACAAAAGCGCTGGATTTAAACCCTTGGTATATGAAATGCTACGAAGTCAGAGCAAGAGCTGAATTATATCTTGAAGATTATTTTAGTGCGTTAAAAGACAGCAGTAAAGCGATAAAATTAAAAAATGATTACCCAAAAAGTTATGAAGTCAGAGCATACGCTCACTTAGGTTTAAAAGATATTCCATCTGCAAAAGAAGATTTTGCACAAGCAGCAGAACTATATAAAGATAATGGTGACAATAAAAATTACAAACAAATGAAAAAAATGGTAAAAATTTGTCAAAGGAAAATGGAATGATACTTGCCGAATTTGCAAAATTTTTACAACTTAACGACGAAGAAATTATAAAAAATAAATCAACTTGTCATTTACTTTGTAATTGGATAACTGAAATTCTTGAAAGAAAACCGAAAAATAATGTCGAAAAAATTATTCACGCAGAAATTGCATGTGCAAAAAACGAATGCGGAGAATTTTTGCTTGTAGCAAAATCTCAAAGCGGACAGAAATTAACTAATGCGCTATATAATTTTGCCTTGAGCTACGAACAGCACATAATGCGTAAATGGCTTGAAAACAAAACATCTTCGGATTTTACTTAGATACTCACACTTGCCTGTAAATTTCAGCTAATAATAGATTGAAGCTCAACCTAAACCCACGGTTTTATGCATTTTTTTAAAAGCCTAGCGCCTTTGTTAGAAACGAACATTTTAATGCACAAAAAAACGGCAAGTAGAATGTTTTAAACTTTTGGTTTAAAATGTTTTTATGGAACGTAAATTCAAGCTTGTATCTAAATATGCACCGTCAGGTGATCAGCCAAAAGCCATTGAACAATTGGTTAATGGCGTAAATCTTGGATTTGATTCGCAAACATTACTCGGAATTACAGGTTCGGGCAAAACTTTTACTATTGCAAACGTTATAGAAAAAATTCAAAAACCGACTCTTATTATAGCTCATAATAAAACGCTTGCAGCTCAATTATATAACGAATTCAGAGAACTTTTTCCTGAAAACGCAGTTGAATATTTTATTTCATATTACGATTATTATCAGCCCGAGGCTTACATTCCAAGAACTGACACATACATCGAAAAATCTGCAAGTATAAATGAAGAAATTGACCGTCTGAGACACAATACAACAAGAAGTCTTTATGAAAGAAATGACGTCATTGTAGTTGCGTCAGTAAGCTGCATTTACGGTTTGGGCTTGCCTGAAAATTATTTTAAAGGTGCAATTGAATTGTCTGTCGGAATGGAAATATCCCGCGAAGATTTATTGAGACATCTTGTCAGTGTTCAGTATACAAGAAACGATTTAGTTTTAGAACGCGCTAATTTCAGGGCAAGAGGGGATATTGTCGAAATTATTCCATCTTATGAAAAAATTATTACAAGAATTTATTTCTTTGGTGATGAAATAGAAAAAATTGTGAGAATTGATGCAACAACAGGCGAAGTTATTGAAGCAGTTAAAAAAACGGTTATATATCCTGCTGTGCATTATCTCGCTTATGATGAAAATATCGAGGAAACAGTCGATTTAATTCGTAAAGAGTTACAAACAAGACTTGCAGAATTAAATTCTCAAAATAAATTAATAGAAGCGCAAAGGCTTGAACAACGCGTTAAATACGATATTGAAATGATTAAAGAAATGGGCTATTGCTCAGGTATTGAAAATTATTCCAGAATAATTGAAAGGCGTCCTGTGGGTTCTGCTCCGGCAACTTTGTTGGACTATTTTAGAGGAGATTTTTTAACCGTAATTGACGAATCTCACGTTACGCTGCCTCAAATTAAGGGGATGGCGCACGGTGACGCAGCAAGGAAAGAAGTTCTTGTTGATTATGGGTTTAGGCTGCCTTGTGCAAAGGATAACAGACCTTTGCGAAATGAAGAGTTTTTTAGTAAAGTCGGGCAAAAAATCTATATTTCTGCGACACCGGCAGATTTTGAATTGACAACATCACAGCAGTATGTTGAACAGATTATCCGTCCGACAGGACTTGTTGATCCAAAAATTTCAGTTCGGCCAATAGAATCGCAAATTCCTGATTTAAAAGCAGAAATTGAAAAGCGTGCTAAAAAAGATGAAAGAGTTTTGATTACAACACTCACAAAACGCATGGCAGAAGATTTGTGCGATTATTTCTTACAAGAGGGGATAAGAGTAAGGTATTTGCACAGTGAAATTCAGTCGCTTGAACGTATTGAGATATTGAGAGATTTAAGACTTGGTGAATATGATGTTCTTATCGGCGTAAATCTGTTGAGAGAAGGACTTGATATTCCTGAAGTTTCGCTTGTTGCAATAATGGATGCCGATAAGGAAGGTTTTTTGAGGTCGGAAACAAGTTTAATTCAAACTATTGGGCGTGCTGCAAGAAATTCTTGCGGAGAAGTTATAATGTATGCTGATAACATGACAGAATCAATGGAAAAAGCCATAAAAGAAACTGAACGACGCAGAGTATTACAGCTTGAACATAATAAAAAATACGGGATTATTCCACAGACAATTAAAAAGCCTATTGAAAACAATTTGCTTTCTCTTGTTGCAAGTTACAGAAATCTTGAAGATATTGTAGCAGAAGAAATGGTTGATTTGGGAATTGATAAAAAAGATTTACCAAAATTAATAACAAAACTTGAAAAAGATATGCACAAAGCTGCAAAAATACTTGATTTCGAACGTGCTGCAGAGATACGTGATCAGCTTAAAAAACTTCGTGAGATGGTTGATTAAAATTTTTTATAAAAATGTTGACTTTTAAAAAACTATCCTTAAATAAAAAATGTTAAGAGAATAAGGAGAGTATATTATGTCTATTAATGCAATCAAATCACAAATGCTTGGGGTACAACAGGCAAAAACAAACGTCAGAACTGATGTTAAAGAAGAAGAGAAAAAGCAAACAACACAGCAGCTACCAACTACAAACAAACAAATTTCCGCAGATGATGTTTTTAAATTCATGTCTGCAGTAAACGCACCCGTTCAAATGAAAAAAACGCTAAACGTCAAAGCCTTCGTAAATGAGGAAAGTAAAAGCAGAATTGAAGATTCAATGAAAAATTTTGAAGAACAATTTAAAGCAAACCTTTCAGCCGTAAAATCAGAATTTGGCAGTATATCTGATGAATTAGCAGAAAAAATAACATTATCAATGTTTTAAGAATTTACTTTAAAAACCAAATAGAATTGCATTATGTAGATATATGCCCGAAGAAATTCGGGCTTTTCTTTTGTTAATTTCGTTTAAATAGAGTAGTATAAAAAAATAAAAACTTGTTATAATTTATGTTACAAATAATGTAAAGATATTGTAACAAATACTGAAATTCATGCAATTATAAGGTATTTGGCGTTTTTACATGGTTGTAGGCGTATTGTAGGTGTGCGCTAAAAAGTGTAATGTGCGTAACGCACAAAGGAGATGCGTATGTATCCAAATGCAACAGTAAATGGCAATGGTGGCGGAGCTGACGATTGGAAGACAAAACTACCTCAAGGTTTTGATAAGTCAAAAATTCCATCAGGCGCAAATGGTGTAATAAAAGATGGCGAAATATACATCTTTACGAAAGATGGTGAAGCGTTACAAAATGGAAAATATAATGCAGACGGCAGTGTGTTTACAGGTTCTTCAGCAACCGGTGGTGGCGGTACACAAGGTACGGGTGCAACAGATGCTTTGTCCGAACAGTTAGCAAGACAGTATTCTGTCGGTGGATATCCTTCTGCTTATGATAATAGTGTATTTTCAAATTCTGGTGGCAGCTATTCAAGTGGCTATGGCAGTGTCAGTGGTGGATCTGCATCAGCAGGCTTTGATATAGATCCTGACAGATTAATGCAATCCGCAAATATGCTGCAAAATTTAACATATCTTTCAGGCAGTGTTCCTTTTGGACTTGGAGGATTATTCTCTCAAGGTGCATTAGCATCTGTAATGCAAAGCTTTATGAATGCACTTTCATTTAATTTTGATTTTTCAAAATTTAATTTCCAAGCTACACCGGCTACAACAACTACTACAACTACGACTTCACGTGATACTGAAGGTTCGGATGGTGTTCCGGATGGTTATGTTGCAACTGACCACGATGGTGTATTCTTAAAAGACGGAAAATTTTATAAATATAATGATAGCAATGAACTTGTAGAATGTAAAGCTGACGGCAGTGAAACTACTACAAGTACAAGCAGTACAACAACTTCAACAACTTCAACTACTACGACTTCTACGACTGCAAGACGTTCCGGTTCTTCAGATTCAACTACAGTTCCAAAAGGATATACTAAAACTACCGTAGAAGGTGTATTTAAAAAAGGTAATCAATATTATCAATACGCTGCAGATGGTAAAACTCTTGTAGAATGTACAAGAGATGGAAAACAAAGTGTACCTAAAACAAATAGTAAAACAAGTAGCCCTGCTCCTAAGTTTATGCTTTACAATAGTTTTATAGATACAAATAATAAAAAAGGGTTAATTACAAAAGATAAATATAATTCTCAAGATGATAGTCATGAAGTTACAGTTAAGGATGGTACTGTATATAAATTTGACAAAGATGGTCATTTAGTAAAGCAAACTAAAGGTGGCAAGACTGTAGAATATACATATGCCAGCAAAGATCATTTGGCAATATCAACTCAAAAAGTTACTGAAGGCGAATTTGTTACAACAACAAAATATGAAAAACTTGCCGCAGATACTTCTGTTCAAAACAGAAAGCAATATATCAGCAATCTTCAGAAAAGCGGCATAACAGATATTGACTACCAAGGTTCTGATGTAATTTCATATACTCAGCCTAATGGCGCAAAAGTCAGAGTTAAATTTTCTTCGGACGGTACGCTGCAAAGTAAAACTGTAATTACAGGTGAAACTAACAGCAGCACATATTCTGAAGTTACCGAAACATACAAAAACGGTTATAAAATTACAAGTAATAAGGCTCTGACCGCTAAAGCAAGAAGCAATAGATCTCAGAGAGAGATGGAAGCTGAAGCTTGGCAGGCTCAGGCAAATATGCCATTCAAGTAGTAGCAAATTGTTCTATTTCGGAAATAAAAAAATAATCAATAAAGTAAAGGTGCGTATAAACGCACCTTTCTTTTTGCCTTATTGGTATGGTATAATTGTTATATGAAAATTTCTTTGAAAGAGTTATATTGGGAATTTTTCTTACTTGGCTTGCAATTATTGGGCGGTGGGTATGTAATAGTACCTTTAATGCAAAAAAGCCTGATTGAAAAACGGAATTGGATTACACAAGAAGAATTAACCGATTTTTATGCATTAAGTCAAAGTATTCCGGGAATTGTGGCCGCAAATATTTCAACTTTTGTAGGTTACAAGTTAAGAGGAAAAACAGGTGCTTTTCTTGCTTTAATCGGGATTATAACTTCTCCTGTTATTTCCATACTTTTAATTGCTTCTATTATTGATGTTTTATTAAAAATTTCTTACATTCAGAGCGTTTTTTGGGGTGTGGGAATTGCTGTTATAATTCTTATATTTCTTTCAATCAAAGAAATGTGGTCTTATAGTGTAAACGATATTCCATCTTGGATAATATTTTTATTTGCCTGCGGATTATCTTTGTTTTTAAAAATTTCACCTGTTTGGATAATTATTGGCTCTGTGATTTTTGGAGTTAGTATTAAATTAGTTGAAAAGAGGTGTCATAAATGATAACTCTTTTACATTTGATTTTTGAATTTTTTAAAATAGGTATATTTTCTGTCGGAGGCGGTTATGCTACGATTCCGTTTCTTTATCAATTGATTCACGATTACGGCTGGTATACATCAGAACAATTGACAAATATGATAGGAATTTCAATGATTACCCCCGGCCCTGTAGGTGCAAATATGGCAACATTTGCAGGTTTTCAGACTTGTGGTATTTTAGGCGGAATTGTTGCAACGGTTGCGCTTGTTTTTCCTTCATTTATTTTTGTTATTGCTATTTCAAAATTATTAAAAACTTTTAGAGAAAACTTTTGGGTAAAATCAACATTATATTCGTTAAAACCTGCAGGATGCGGACTCTTAACGGCTGTGGGTTTAGGTTTTATAAAAGATAATATTAACAGTTTACCTGCATTGATATTATTTATTTCGTTATTAATTTTGAGCTTTAAATTCAAAAAAAATCCGTTATATTATTTTTTAATTGCTGCCGTTGTCGGGGTTACTCTTCAAATTTGTAACGTAAAATTTATTTAATCAATACTCGTGATAGGATAAATTGTTTTTAAATATTTTACTTCCTTGACGTCAATATCTGCATAAATTGCGCCTTCTTTTTCTTCTTCATAAGCAAGAACTTGTGCTGTCGGCGAAATAATTGCAGAACCGCCGAGGCCGTATCGGATATCTCCTGCATCTTTTGTTTGATTGCTTACTATCATATAAACCATATTGTCATATGCGCGGGTTCTGTTTATTGCAAGCCACATATCACGGGCATATTTTTTGTTTTGTTCATCGTTATAAACTTCAGCAGGTACAAGCCATGCGGTTGGAAGTGTTATTATTTGCACACCTCGTCTTGCAAGTTCTCTGAACATTTGCGGATACCTTACATCAAAACAAATTGCAAGTCCGACTTTTGCAAAATCAAAACTTGCGGTTACTATTTTATTTCCTGCGGTAATAGCATCACCTTCGTTTCCGCCAAGGTAGTTGTATAAATGTATTTTATCGTATTTTGCTATAATTTCACCCATTCTGTCTATAGCAAAAGAGGTATTGTAAAGTTTATCCTGAACTCTTCGTACTACACTTCCGGCAACAATATTTGTGTTATATTTTTTGGCAAGATTTTGGATAAATTTTATTGTTTCTCCGCCGTTTTCATCTTCTTCTTTATTTGCAAAGTCAATGTTTGTCGGAAAAAATTCAGGCATAACAACTAAGTCAAGTTTTTTATCGGAATTAAACTTTATATAGTGCTCAACTTTTTTTAAGTTCGTTTCTTTATTTCCTAACAACAATTTTAATTGTAGATTTAATATTCCTGCCATAATTCACCTCTTGCAGGTATTTTACCATAAAATCATTTTACAGGATGTGTTACCCCATAACCAAAAAGTGCAAAATCATATTTTACAGGGTCATTTTTATCAAAACTTTTGAGGCATTCTGTTAATTCTTGTACGGCTTTAAAATCATTTGAATTTCTGTTTAATAATCCTAAATTTCTTGACATTCTTGCAACATGCGTGTCAAACGGAATTAAAAGTTCTGATTTTGGTATGAAATTCCATAACCCAAAGTCAACAGGCGGTTTTCTCACCATCCAGCGCAAAAACATATTCATACGTTTCATTGCACATCCTTTTTTAGGATTCGGAATTAAATGGCAGTATCCTTGTGTCAAATCGCATTCATTATAAAAATAATCACAAACAGCTTGAAGCATAGATTGTATATCAGATTGATAGTTTTCCTTAAAAAGTTTTTTTAAATTTTTGTCTGACTTGTATAATTCGTGAAGTTTTGCAAAAAAAGCAATAACATCGAGTTCTTTAGAAAATCGGTAATTAAAGTTCTGCAATTTATTTGGCTCAAAATTCATTACGAAATTGTACGGTTTGTTATCAATCATTTGAAAAAGTTCGTTTAATTTTCGAATAAAAACTTTTCGATTTCCATATGCAAAACAGGAAGTTATAAAGGCAGAAATAGTTATATCTTCTTCGTTTTCAAATCTGTGCGGAATTTGAATAGGATCATCTTTGATAAAATCTTTTGTTTCGTATTCTTTTACCAGCGTATCAAGTTCTTTTTTTGTAATCATCTTAATCCTTCAAAAAAATCTTTTATTATTTCATCACATGTTTCTTCTAAAATTCCGCCATAAACATTCATTTTTGAGTTGTGTATTTTTCTCAAATCAATGGCAGAACCTAAAGCGCCGTACTGAGTGTTGTATGAGCCGAAATATAAATTTTTAATTCCTGACTGAATAATCGCAGAAGCGCACATCGGACAAGGTTCAAGGGTTACATACATATCACAGTCATTTAATCTCCACCGTCTGAGACCTTCTTGTGCCATTTTTATTGCAAGTATTTCCGCATGAGCCGTTACGTCTTGCAGCTCTTCTTTTTTATTATGCGCAAAAGCTATTATTTCATTATTTTTTACAATAACTGCACCTATCGGAATTTCTTCTTTAGTCTGTAGCGCAACTTCAATTGCGTCTTGCATAAACATAAATTCTACCTATGGTTTTAGTGTTACAGATTTAAACATTGGAAATTTTAATTCTACATCAAAGCCAACTTCATCAGTTGATGTGATTTTAATTTCTCCGTTCATAGCTTCAACAAGACCTTTTACAATAAATAATCCTAACCCTGTTCCTCTTGTTGTTCGTGTTGTTTTATCATCCATTCTGATAAATTTTTCAAAAAGAGTGTTCAATTTTTCTTCAGGAATTTTATCGCATTGATTTGAAATATTTATAAAAGCATTTTCAGCGTCATAGTGTCCTGAAATTGTAATAGGTGTGTTTTCTTTGGAATATTTAACCGCGTTTTCGATTAAATTAACTATAACTTGTTCTGCTCTGTCCTTGTCAGCTATTACAAGCGGAAAATCTTCCGAAATATTATTAATAATTTCTTTTTCTTCACTATTTTTTACAAGCGTAATTGCATTTTCAACCGTATCAGAAATCCATACCGGTTCTAATGCAACCATTATTCGTTCTCTTTCAATATCAGGAATTACAAGCAAATCTTCAATTAATCTTTTTAATCTTTCTGATTGTCGCTTTATTGTCCTTAACGATTTTTGTCTTGTCGCCTCATCAATTTCAATATCTGTTCTTAACAGTCTTGAAGTATAGCCCTGAATACTTGTCAGCGGCGTTCTTAATTCGTGGCTTACCGTATCAATAAGGTTAGAACGGAATTCATTTAATTGTTCAAGTTTTATATTTTGTTCTTTTAATTGAATATAAGACTTATGAATTTCTGATGCCATTTTGTTAAATTCTGAGGTTAAAAATACAATTTCATAAGGTGTAAAAATGCTTTTTAATAGTCTTATTCTGCGTTCGTAACTACCTTTTGAAACGGCCATAATACCTTTAAATAACTGACGGATATTTATATACATGTAGTAAATATACAGTGCAACCATTATAAAAATACTTAAAGATGAAACAAATACTGCCATTAACAATTTAAATCTATTTTCATTAATGGTATTTTTAGTTATTTTTTCAGTAGTGTTTACGATAATCATTACATTTGGATTTGTTTTATGAATGTAGACTATCGGTTGATTTTTTTTATCGCCGTATATTGTAGCTTTGTTATCTACTATTTTTTTAGGTAAAAGTTCAAGTGATTTTACATATAAATCGTTTGTATAATTGTGTTGAGCTAAAAGTTTACCGTTTGAATCTACAATGTATATTTGTCTTTTATCATCTTGCAGTGATTTGAACATATGATTTTCTAAATCTTCATCGTTAAATACCGCAACAAGATATTTATTATTAACAGATGGTATATAAATTGTTATTTTATTTTGAATACTATTGTTATTTTTGATTAATTTAGCGTCATTTTCCGTATTTACCAGTTTTAAGTCATCATAATAAGAATAGTGTTTGATTTCAGAAAGATAATTTAGCTTTGATGATTCATTTGGAAGATATTGCAAAGTGTTGTTAATTTGTTGAAGTTCTGTTTCAGCAATTTTAAAAAATACATCAATTTCATCCGAAACCATATTTGCAATTAAAAGTGCTGAGTTTTGTAACTGATGACGCATTGCCTGCTGGTTAATGTTGTTTATAACAAGCCCGCTTATAATCATAGGAATTAAAAGTGCAATAAATAAAACAATTAAAATTTGTTCTGCAATTTTTAATCGTTTAGGGTGCAGAACTTTTTTTATTTTGTTCAATTTTCTTAAAGTTTTTCTTTCCATTATTCTTCCGCAAAAGGCGTTAATTTGTATCCCACATTAGTAACAGTATGCAAGTATTTTGGGTTTTTAACATTTTCTTCGATTTTGTTTCTCAATCCGCCCACATGCACTCTTAACATTCTTACATCTTCGTTGCTGTCATAACCCCAAACTTCATCTAAAAGAGTTGCAAGGGTAACTGCATTATTAAAATGCTGCATTAAAGAATACAATATTTCAAATTCTGTCGGTGTAAGTTTGACTCTTTTGTTAACGACGGTACATTCAAGTGTATCAGGAAAAATTTTTATGTCGCCTGCATTGAGTATTTCATCAGACATTGAATTTGTTTCTTCAACCTGATTTCGTCTTAGAAGAACCCTAATCCTTAAAAGTACTTCCTGAATATCAAAAGGCTTTACTATATAATCATCCGCACCGCTGTCAAAACCGTCTGTTTTGTCTTCGATAGTACCTTTTGCCGTAAGCATTAAAATTGGAATTGCAAGTTTTGCCTGTCTAATATTTTTGCATACATCAAATCCGTTCATTTTAGGCATCATAACATCAAGCAAAATTAAGTCATAAGCGTTGTTTAGTGCTTTATTTAAACCTTCAATACCGTTTTTTGCAGTATCAACAGCATAACCGCTTTGTCCTATATCAAATTCAAGCAATTCTCTTATTTCATCATCGTCATCTACGATTAAAATTCTTTTTTTATTAATATTCATATTACCTCGATATAAAAATTTTATTTTAAAAAATTTTTTCTTTCAATAATTATGAATGAATATTTACTCAAATGTAATATTTCAAAGATTTACTTTAAACATGTGAAGAAATTTTCAGCATGTATTAAAAAGCCCTGAGTTTATCAAAGTTTATAAACAAATATGAATGGAATGTTGTATGTGTGAATTTATGTAAATATATTATACCAAGGTTGAAAGCTTGGTATAATCGCTATATGATATGATGTGAGGGTTATTTTTATATTGCGGAAATTTTCGCAATAGTTTATAATGATAAAAAGATAGTACATATAGTAAATGGAGTATGATAATGAAAACAGAAACAATTAAACATCTTAACTCACGACTTACAAATTTAGCTTTTACCCTTGCCGAAACATTAATCGTAATCGGCATAATTGGTGTTGTTGCAGCATTGACTTTACCAAATCTTAACCACGCAACAGGCGACAAAGAAAGAGTTACCAGAGTGAAAAAGATATATAGTTCCTTGACGGAGGCTTTTGATCGTGCGGAGGCTATATATGGACCAATAGACGAATGGCGATCCGATGCAAATAATAGAGTCACTGCTATTACTTTTGGAAAAAGAATTTCAGAGTTTATGAAAATAAGTAAAGATTGTGGTTCATTAGCCGGCCAAGGTTGCTTTGCTTCAGGAAAATTTAAATATTTGAATGGTAATGAATACGGAGTCTCTTTAGATACACTTAACTCTGGTACGGCATACAGATTTATTACTTCTGATGGTACTTCTATATTAATAAATCAACCCCCTGTGGATATATTAAATATTTATGTTGATATTGACGGTCCTAATAAAGGAGCCAATAAGTATGGTAATGATATTTTTCGATTTAATGTACGTTATGGTAGTACTTTAACAGCATCATCATATAGTCAAATTGAACCAGATGGTTATAATAATACTGCTACACAGATGTTAATAAATTTTCGAAATACCGGTAATAGTGGTGAACCTACAGCTGCATGGGTATTAGAGTATGATAATGCGGATTATTTAAAATGTCTGGATTCACTGAGTGAAACAAAAACATCCTGTAATTAGTTTGTAGGTTGGAGTTTCTTGAATTGTACCCCAACATTGTTGGTAATGTTGGGCAGGTATCCCTTACCTTTTCACTGTTCACCGTTCACATAAACCCGGTCTTAATAGAACCTTTTCCGAATTTTAATTCAATTTTGTCAATTGAAGCTGACAGTTTGTCTGATTTTTCGTTTGATTGATTGTCAAACAAATTACCCTGAACAATGTCAGCACTACACAAATTTGAAAAATAAACACCTGTTGAGCGGTAAAGCAGATTTGAATTATATATTTTTTCAAAAATTTCAAATACCGTTTTTGAAATATCAAGTTCAAGGTTCAGCGGATTTGAAATATTTTTACTGTCCGAATACACAATAAAATCTTTAGTTTTAAGCATTACACCTACATTTGAAGTTTTTAAATTGTGTTTTCTTAACTTTCTGCAAGCATCTTTTATATGTTTATTCAGTTCATTTTTCAGGAAATCTTTTTCATTTGTTGACGGGGCAAAAGAACTTGTTTCCTGAATTGATTTTGGCGCTTTATATTCTGGTGAAATTTTATAAACAGGTTCACCCAAAAGTTCATGCTTTAATTCCTGATACGTTATTGAATATTTCTTCTTCAGCCATTCATCAGATTTTTGCACGAATTCAGAACATAATAAAATACCCTCTTTATTAAGTGCGGTTTTCATTCTTCGTCCTACTCCGCAAATATCTTCCACCTTTGTTTTCGGCAAAATTCTTTTTAATTTTGATTTACCTATTAAATAAACTCCGCCTTGATTTTTTGCATAATCACTTGCAAATTTTGCCAAAGTTTTTGATTTACTTACTCCGATAGAAACAGGAATATCTACTTCATCCAGAATTTTTTTTCTCAGAAAACATGCCAGCTCATAATAATTTTTCTTATAAAGTTTGCAAAGTCCGGTAAAATCTACATATGCTTCATCAATAGAACAAACCTCAACACACGGACTAAAATCTTTTAAAATAGCCATAACTCTTTGTGAAAAATCTTTATATCGTTCGTGATTACCTTCAATATAAATAACATTTTTAAACTCTTTTTGTGCCATAAAAACAGGATAACCCATTGGGACTCCGGCCTTTTTAGCCTCTCTTGAACGAGAAACAACACAACCGTTCACGCCACCTGTAACGCAAACAGGTTTACCTTTTAATTCAGGAGAAACCGCCTGCTCGCAAGATACAAAAAAAGAATCGCAATCAACAAGAGCATAAACTTTATCCATAATAATATTATAACAGTTGTTTTCTTTACAAACAAGTTTTTTTATGGGTTAATAATTAAAGTGAAGGAGAATTTATGACTATTGATAAAAATATTATCTGTATGAAGTGGGGAAACAAATTCGGCCCTGAATATGTAAACAGACTTTATAAAATGGTTGAAAAAAATATTTCAATTCCGCATAGATTTGTATGTTTTACCGATAATGAAGAAGGTTTGGCAGAAGGTATCGAAACAAGACCTATTCCGCCTTTGAACGAAGAAGGTATTCCTGACAGAATGTGGAAAAAGCTTACTGTCTTTAATAAAGAATTATCCGATTTAACAGGTACAGCTTTATTTCTTGATTTAGACATCGTTATAAGACAAAGTCTTGACCCTTTCTTTGAACTTGACGGAGATTTCAGAATTATAAAAGACTGGGATTTTCCGAATGACATAATCGGTAATTCATCGGTATTCCGCTTTGAAATAGGCAAATATCCTGAAATATTAGACCATTTTTACGGACTTGGAACAGCAATCAGAAAACATTTCCAAAACGAACAAGCATTTTTATCTTACGAAATGTTTGAAAGAGGAGTTTTGCAATATTGGCCTGAAGAATGGACACCAAGTTTTAAACGCTGCTGTCTGCAAAAATTTCCGATGAATTGGTTTAAAGAACCAATCGACCCTCAGGAAGCTAAAATAGTTATTTTTCACGGAAAACCAACACCTGATCAGGCAAGAAAAGGCTACTTTGGAAAATGCGGTTTCAGATACATTAAAGCAACAAAATGGATTGATAAATACAGAGAAAATTAATGGATAAAAAAACAATAAAAATCAATTTTACAGATACCGAAAAAGGTTATTTTAACAACAGTGATAACATTTTTCTTGATGTTTTAAATGAACATTACAATGTTGAAATATCTGACAAGCCTGATTTTTTGTTTTATTCTTGTTTCGGGGATAATTACAAAAAATTTTCAAACTGTGTAAAAATATTTTTTACAAACGAAAATATTGTTCCTGACTTTAATGAAGCTGATTATGGTTTAGGTTTTCACAATATAGAATTTGACGACAGATATCTTAGATATCCTGAATATTTTTACAAACTTCCGCAATCTGTACAAAATCGTTCAAATTTAAGTAATGATTTGGCTTACAGAGATTTTTGCAACTTCATTTATTCAAACAGTAAAAACGGAGAAGGTGCACCTTTAAGAATTGAATTTTGCAAAAAACTTCAAAAATACAAACCTGTTGACTGTATAGGAAAAGTTTTACACAACATTGATATAGAAATTGAACCTAGAAACGGAAATTGGGTTGATAGTAAAATTGCGTTATTGCACAATTACAAATTCACAATTGCTTTTGAAAACAGATTTGCTAACGGTTACATTACAGAAAAACTATACCAACCGCTAATGGCAAATTCAATTCCTATTTATATGGGAAGTGCTGATGTTGCCAAAGATTTTAATCCAAAAGCGTTTATTAACTGTAATGATTACAAAAATTTTGATGAAGTTATTGAAGTTATTGAAGAACTCGATAACAACGAAGAAAAATATATGGAAATGTTACGCCAGCCTGCAATGCAGCCTGATTACGATTTTGACGGAAAAACAAAACTTACAAAATTTTTAATTAATATCATTGAAAAGGGCAATAATCCGTTTGTTCGTCAAAGAAACAGCTTTGTAAGATTTGTAGAAAAGAATTTTATGCCTATAAAAACAAAAGGAATGCATAAAATTTTACATTTGTGCGGATTTAAAATTAAAGTAGGTTAAAAATGAATTTTCTTAAAAAAATGTTTAACAAAAAACAAAATAAATACTTAATATAAATCATTGCGTAGTTGTGCTTCAAACCAATCTATTTATAAGCATAATATATGCTTGTAGTTTTTGTATCGCAAAAACACAAATAGTGTTAGAAACTATTTGTGTTTTTTTGTAGTCTGAAATTATATGATAAATGAATACTCAAAAACACTTATTAGTGTAGTCAAAGAACTAAGACTTAAAAATAAATTGACACAAGAACAAATGGCCTTTGAAATAGATATTTCTACTTCTTATCTGGGAATGATTGAACGGGGAGAAAGAAATATAAGCCTAAAAAACATATATGAAATTGCAAAAGTATTTAAAATGAAACCTTCAGAACTTTTGAAATTAGTTGAACAAAAAATAAAAAATAAGGACAAAAATGAATAATAAGCAATCTCAATATGAAATAATTACACTTGGCGGAAACTGCGGGCCAAGAACATTGTTAACCACTTGGAATTTAATACCTACGAAAGCCAAAGGCAGACTATCGCTGCCATTCGATTTGTCTGTACATAAAATAAGTATAGTTGCACAACAGATAAAAGATGATTTTGAAAACTATCTTAGAGGTATAAGATACGGATACAAATCAGGAAACAGATATTACTGGACTAATTTTAATGATGATGTAATTTACTATCACGATTTTATAAATAATCCTGATATAAGTAAAATCGAAAAAAGATATACTACTCGTATAAACAATTTTAGAAAATTATCAAAGGAAACAGATTTTGTATTCTTCTTGGTAAATTGTCTTGAAGATACAACCGCACAGGATTTAAACGAACTTTATGAAGCTTTAAAAACATATAGAGAAAAACCATTCAAACTTTTAGTTTGGCAAGGCGCCGATATTGATTCAACACAAGTTAATCCGGAAATAAAAGTTTTATACAAAAGAGGCCCTGCACAAAACGGATTAAGCGCTTGGGACAAAAACAGAGAACTTCCTCAAGAAGAAATTGATTACAAAAATGCACTAAAACAATTTGTAATTGAAAACATTAAAAATGAAGGTTTTGATGTTCAATATTTTGACCTCGCTCTAAAAGACAAATTTAAACATTACATAAAATATGACTTACCAAAAGCATTTACGGTAACAAACAATTGGGTTGATAATCGTAAAATACTTGTGTTATTTGGTAAAAAATTTAATTTATGGAAATTACCTGAGGATTAGTATGAAAAACGAAGATAAATCAGAATATCAAATAATTTCACTTGGTCAAGCGTGCTTAACGAGAGCTTTTTTAACATGGGAAAATCTTATTCCTACTAAGAAAATGGGCAGAAAAACAATGGTTTTTGACTTAGCACGATATAAATTATCTTCTGTAATTGACTTAATTAAAAATAACTTTGAAGATTTTTTTGAAGAGTATGAAATCAAATTCATACAAAGGGACTCAAGCACAACCTGGCACAACAAGAAATATAATATTGATTTTACGCATGATAATGATTTAATTGATAATTTTGACAAATTCCGAGTTAGATACCAAGAACGAATTAATAATTTTAATGAAGCTTTCAATAGTGACTCTTTTACATATTTTATTCATTATATAGAACAGGGAGAAGAAAATCTTATTGAAAACATAATCACTTTAAATAGTATTATTAATGAAAAAAGAGGTGAAAAACCTTTTAAACTTATTATATGGAACATGTCTGAACAGAATTTAAAAGATATAAAAAATATTGAAATTATAAATTCGCAAAAAAAAGTAGATGTAAATACCGACTGGTGGAACAATTCATTTTGGACAGAAGAAAATTTAAAATGGAGAAAAGATTTAACTAAAAGGACTGAAGAAATTATTCAAAAAGATTTTAACGTTGAATATTTTCAAGAACCTCTTTTTGAAAGAATATACCAACACAAGATAAAACCTATGCTGAAAAATATTTTTCAAATAAATAATAATCTGCGCGAAAACAGGAAAATATTAACATTATTTGGAAAACAATTTACTTTAAAAAAAATCAGGCCTTATAATGAAGAAATTATAATCAGTCTTGATGGAAGAATGGCTAATCAAATGTTTCAGTGGGCGCTGGCAAGGGCTTTTGAACAAAAGTATAATAAATTACCTATAATTGATGACAGTACGGAAACGGTAAAATTAAATCATTTCAAAATGGCATCTTCATTAAAAACCGTAGAAAAAAGTTTGTTATACAAAATCTGTAAAATGATACCTTTTCACAATTTAAGAAACAAATTAACAAAAATGAATTTTAAAATTTCTGTTGTTAATGAAGAATTGGGCAAATTTTGTGAAAATATTTTAGAAACACAGGCACCTGCAAATTTAAAAGGATTTTTTCAAAATGAAAAATATTTTATAAATGTCAGAGAACAATTGTTAAAAGATTTTGAATTGAATGAAAATTTAGATAAACAAAATCTTGAGATGCTGGAAAAAATTAAAAATACTGAATCCGTTGCAGTGCATTTCAGAAGAGGTGATTACACAAAGGCAAGAATTGCAAATGTTTTTGGCTGCTGCGGAAAAAATTATTATAAAAATGCAATTAAAATTATAGCTGAGAAATTAAACAAAAAACCTACATTATTTATATTTTCCGATGATATAAACTGGGTAAGAAATAATATAAAATTTGATTATGAAACTGTATTTGTAGACATAAACTCAGGTAAAAAAGGATATTTTGACCTTGAACTAATGAAAAATTGTAAACATAATATCATCGCAAACAGCAGTTTTTCTTGGTGGAGCGCCTGGTTAAATGAAAACCCGGATAAAATTGTCGTTGCACCTGAACCTTGGATATGCACAAGAACAATAGAAAATGATTTTGAAACTGTACCTGAAAATTGGATAAAATGTTCAGCAGAATTTAATAACTAAATTTTTGTATTATAATTTTATTAACCAAAATAAAAGGATATTTATGAATAAAAATTTAGTAAAATTTCTAAGCTGCTTTATATTTTCAAAACAAAACAGAATTGATTTTAGAGTCAAACATTTACCTAAAATACAAAATTACGGAACAAAGCACGTTTATAACGGAATTGACGGACAAAATGTTATAAAAAATATTATCAGTACAAATAAACCTTGTATGATATGCAGATTTGGCGGTACGGAAATGCGTGTTGTAGATTTTTACCTCAAGCACATGCAGAATAATGAAATTAAATTTCCGAGCAAAATTAAAAACATGATTTCCGATTTAAGCGGATTTTTCCCAACAACAGACTACTATCTGTCAAGATTTTCAAGCGAATTTATTGAACTTGCTAATGATATTGATGTTTTAGCAGTTTGGGATACAAAAAGTGAAAAAATAATGTGCGAAAAATACTTAAATCGCGAAGCTAAACTCATTGAGTTATGGACACTTGACACAGTTAATTTTGAAAACCCATGGAGTGAATGTTTAAAAGATAAAAAAGTTTTAGTTATTCATCCGTTTGCAGAAACTATCGAAGCACAATATAAAAACAGAGAAAAGATTTTTGAAAAAAATCCTAAAATATTACCAAATTTCACATTAAAAACAATAAAAGCCGTTCAAGGACTGGCTGACAGTAAAAAAGACTTACCGTTTGACACTTGGTTTGAAGCACTTGAGTCAATGAAAAAACAGATTGCAGAAACCGATTTTGATATTGCCATAATTGGTGCAGGTGCATACGGAATATTTTTAGCACATTATTGCAAAATGTTAGGAAAACAAGCGGTGCATATGGGCGGTACAACCCAACTTTTATTTGGTATAACAGGGAAAAGATGGGAAATCGAACAACCTGAAGTTATAAAAAATGTTATTAATGAATATTGGATTAGACCTGATAAAAGCGAACTTCCAAAAGGTGCATCAAAAGTTGAAGGCGGATGTTACTGGTAAAAATATTTAATAATTTTTACTTTTAATGTATTCAAGATATTGTTTTGGACGCATACGATTCCATTTAATATCTTCTTTTACAACTTTAGCAGGATTTCCTGCAATAACACAATTTTTTGTTTCAAATTTTTTGGTAACAACACTCGAGATACCAACAATACAGTTGTCAGGAATTAATGTATTTTTACAAATTCTTGCATCTTGACCTATCCAAACAGAATTACCAATTTCTACAGATTTACCAAGATTAATTAAATTATCTGATTTGTCTAAAATACTGTGAGTGTCTGAAGCCCATATATCAACCGAGAATGAAAACATGCAATCATCACCGATTTTCACAAAACTGTCATCTTCCATAAGATGAATATTTAATCCGTTCGATGAACAATTTTTGCCGATTTTAACAGTACAATTGTTAACTCTGCAGTCATAAGTACCTATCAAAATTTTACTGACAAAAGGGTGAGGAGTATCTTCAATTATAACTTTGTTGTTATCACCATATATTTTAACAAATATTTTTTTATCCAAATTTACATTGACAACATTGTTTTTGCCATGTAATCTTATAAAATGATTTTTGAAAATTCTTTTAATTATGTTCATCGCAGCCTAACAAATAAATATCCTATTAGCATTTTACAATAAATTTTTTGTAAAACAATAGAAAAGCCGCCTGAATATTAAAAATATTCAGGCGGCTTCACGTTAAATCATATATTATTTGCCGATTTCAGTAGCTTTCATAGCCATTGATTTAGTTATATTCATAACAGAAAGGCTGGCTTCGTAAGCTCTTTGTGCCATCATCGCATCGGCAATATCAACCATCGCATTTACGTTTGAACTTCTTATGTATCCGTTTGCATCTGCATCAGGATGTCCCGGTTTATAAATTCTTTCACCCGGAGTAGGATCTTCAACAATACCGCCGTAAGAAACACCTCCTTGCAAAGCGCCTGCGTTACCCAAACCAAATGTTCCGTCCTGCATATTATTCATAATTGCACTAAATGAATCACTTTTGATTGTGTTTAACACAGGAATTTTTCTTACATAATTTGGAGTATCAATATTTGCAATATTCTTTGCGTGAATATCTAATCTGTTTCCGTGAGCTTTTAACGCATTTGAACCTATGTACATTGAATCAAGTATTCCCATAATATACCTCGCTTTTTTGAATTATTACCTATTATTAAATATTACTATTTACCAACGTTTAAAGCTGTTTTCATCATATTTATTACATTGGACATACGTCTTGTTGCCATTGTGTAAATTAATGAGTTCTGCTGCATACCGATTAATTCATCTGCAACATTTACGCCAACGCCTGCATTTTGCTGATGCATACGCCGTCACATCAGGCACTCTGAACGCCGCGGAAAAAACCGCCC
>CAYLHN010000014.1:0-7883 GCA_964383455.1 uncultured Muribaculaceae bacterium
TTCCATTTGGTTTCAACAATTTAAACGCTCTTTCAATAAACAAAACATACATATCGTAGCGACCTGTCGCAGATTTGTAATTTTTTTCAAAATATGTAGTTTCATTATCCATATTTTCCTTTAATCCTTGTAATCTTAAATACGGAGGATTACCTATAATTACATCAAAACCACCGTTTGCCATTATTTCCTTGAATTCTTCATTCCAATTAAATGCCTTATCACCTGCAATATTTGAATCATCGATTAGCGAATTTCCACATTTAATATTTTTATCAAGGTTTTGCAAAGGTTGGTCTTTTTGTGCTGTTTTTAGCCATAGGGCAAGTTTTGTTATTTCGGCTGATTCAGAGTTTAAATCTACACCATAAAGATTATTTAATAAAATTGAACGATTTGTTTCAGCAAGATTTTGATGTACACCTAATTTTATTTGTAAAAATTTTTCGCCTCCACGTTTTGAACTCCTTGCAGAATTAATTTTTTCTTCGGTTCTTATAGCATATTGTTGTTTTAAAAAAGTGTGAGCTTGATTTAAAAATGCTCCTGAACCGCATGCAGGGTCAAGAATTTTTATTGTTTCTAATTTATCAGGATTTTCTTCCAAATATTTACCGATAGTTTGTTCAACAATATAGCGAGTTATGTATTCAGGAGTGTAAAAAATACCGTCTTTCTTACGTTTAGACTTTTTGTTGTCTTGTTCACTTCCGTCTATTTCTGCTTTTATTTGTTCTAAATCGCTTAAAGATTGTTCAAAAATATGACCTAAAATATTAACATTCAAATCACTTTCAAAGTCGTATTCTGAAAGGTGAACAACATCTTCCCATGCTGTATCTTTAATTATTATTTGATTGTCTAAAATGTCATCGTATGCAAATAAGCCTCCGTTATATCTGTTAATAGGAGGATTAATGTCATTTTTACCAATATCAATTGAATGAAAAAGACCTTTCATTATTGTCCATATTCTTGTGTCTGAATGTATTGGCAAATTTTTACCTGTTTTATAATAATTTTTAATTGTATATGGCGGTAAAAGATTAACAACAGAATCCTCGCAGAACATTACAAAAACAAGTCTGTCCAATAATTTTTGTGTTTTTTCCAACAAACACATTTTATCAATATTAGAATTGTTTTCACAAATATGGTCAAATAAAGATTTTCTCAAAGTTCTAAAGTCTTTATAAAATTTTTTTGAAATTTCTTCTTCATTTTTACTTGTATCTTTTATTAAATTATCAAGTAAAGAATTACGATTTTTATCAATTAAATTTTGTTTGCAAAGACAAAAATAAAATCTTTTAAATTCTTTTTCTTCATTAAGTTTTAATATTTCAAATGTTTCGTAATATCCTTGTCCTCGTTCTTTATTATAAAGTCTGATTTCTTTGAAATTAGAAACTATAATCCAATCACAACGGTCAAATTTTGATGAATAACTAAACGCTTGGCTAATAGGTGAATCATAATCTTTACGGCTTGATTGTTTCTTATCAAGTGGGGTATTTGCATCTTTTAATTCTATAACTGCACGAGTATTTTTATTATCTTTTGTAAAAAAACCTAAAGCTCCATCTGTTGCAGTTCTGTCAAATTCCGTTTTAACTTCATAAGTCATACACCATTCTTCAGGATTATCATTCATTTCATAATGTCCTAGAATTTTATTAAAAAATAAATTTAAAAAACTTGATTGAATTTGTTTTTCACTAGTTTTATCATAATTACCATTTTTTATAGAAATTTGCCAATTATTAATAATTTTTTTTACAGTATCAAAATTATAATCCTTAGGATAATCAAAATTATTTAAATGAGTTTCTAATAATCTTTTATTAAATAACACTTTTTCTTTTCCTGTTTTCTTTAGTGTTATTTTAATACAAAAATACAATATTGAAAAATTTTTATAATCTAAATTCAAATGTTCATTTTCTACCACTCTTCCTATAAAAAAATCATATTAACTGTTCTTATTAGTCAAACTGCAAGGAATTTTTCATTCACGTTATTTTATTTTTTAAGCTTTTCTGTAATCTACTATTTAAATTTTATGATTTTTCATTTTTAAATTGGTTACATAGTTTTTTGAGAGCGAAAACTGCTATCGAAAAATATAATCCGCACAAGAAAATAAGCCACAAAAAGTCATAGCGAACTGTCCAAAAATCAGTTCCCACTTGGTTTATTTTTATAATGCCGTCAATTCCACTGGTTGCAGGTACAAACAGTGCTAAAATATTTATGGCTGTCGGTATTGATTCTTTCGGCCATATAAATCCTGGTAAGAATATAAAAATTAACGAAGTTACAACCAATATTAATAATGCTGATTCTCTTGTCTTGAAAAAATAGGCTATTGAATGAGCAAAAAATGCCGCAGCATAATACATTGGGATTACCAATAAAAACAGAGGTATCAGATTATATGACATTGGGTAAACAAAAAATATCGGGAATAATAAAAAGATTATGAGTGAATAGAATAAGTATAATAAAACATAAGTCGTACATCTTGCAAAGAGAATAAACGCAATGTTATCTTCTTTTTTGTAATAACATTCTTTTAATTCGTTTTTTGTACCCTGCATTAGTCCGAGTCCGATAACAAGCGTTTGGTGGAGTATCATAACCAAAATTGACGGATAAACGTAAGTTTCGTATCCGCCTGCTGCGTTAAATAAGGGTACCTGAACAAATTCAAAAGGTTTTTTTAATGCTATTGCCATTTGTTTTGGAATTCCTTGTTTCATTAGTTTTCCAACTTCTATTTTTGCACCAAGTTCAACGGCAGTTTGAACAGTTCCTGAATAAACCGCCTTGTAGATAATTAAATAACTTGTATCTGCGAAAAGTGAAATTGTAGATTTTGTCCCACGTAAAATATCTTTTTCAAAATCTTTTGGAATAATTACAAAACCTCTGGTTTTTGTGCTGTAAAAATCTTTTTTTGCTTCTTCCAAACTCAATGGGGTTGAAACAATATTCACTGTATCAGATGTATTTAAATTTTTAGTAAATGTTCTTGAAAGATTTGTTCTGTCAAAATCAACTACGCCAATAGGAACATTTTTTACAACTTCTGATGAGTATGGCATTGAATAAAATAAGGAATATCCAATTACACCTACTACCATAATCAAAATAGCACCCGGTTCCCGTAAAAAATGAAGAAATTCTAACTTCATGATTTTTAAAAAGGTTCTCATTGTTGATACCACCTGGTTTCATCATAAGCGAATTTTTTAAGTCTGGGTAGTGCTAAAAATCCCCAGGTCATTATGAATAAAATTGCTGCAAAATGTTTCCAGTCGTAAATGTAAGGTAAATTTCTTAATGATTGGTCTATCATTACCTGAATCCAGTAGCTTAATGGTAAAATTGCGCTATACATTCTTGCTGCAAGAGGCATTGCCATAACAGGATACGTAACTCCTGCAAAAGCAAAACCCATCGCTACGTAAAATGCAGCATTACTCAAGCCGTAACGAAAATTTCCGTTTATACTCATAAAAACTGCCCCCAAAGACAAGCATGCTATTATGAACAATAAAGTTGATAAAAATCCGGCTAAAATATTTCCGACAAAAGGACTTCCAAGTAATACAAAGTATATTAAATACAGAATTGAAAATAAAATTAAAAAAATTAATATATATGGGGTTAATTTACCCAAAAATGCCGTCAGAATAGAACCTTCCGCAGTATTTAGCCAGTCTTTTGCAGTCCCAAGTTTATACTCAGTTCCTATTGCCCAAAGAGAGGTTAAAATCATGTGGATTTGCAAAATGTGTCCAAACGCGATTAATGACAGAAAATATTGATAATTGAAGAACGGATTAGAACGGATATGATCGTTAACATCAATCAAATTGGCTTGTTTAACAGCCTCTTCCATCGGTAAACCACGTTTGGACCGCATTTTAGCGTCAAGTCCGACAAGCATTGTCTGAACCATTGTGTTTACATCTTTTGATATTATTCCGCCGATTAAAATTCTTTGATTATTGTAATAGAATACTAATTGCGGTTGTTTTAATCTAAAAATATCTTTTTCAAAATCTTTCGGAATAACAAATAAAGCATAAGCTTTACCTTCATTTATTAACTGATTACCTTCAAGTAAACTTGTAACTCTGTATTCAACGTTACAAGACGGTAAGGTATTAACATATCTTACCAAAAGTCTTGAAATTTCTGAATTGTCATTATCTAAAACAGCAACAGGCAGATTTGTCGGCGAACCTTTTGAAAAAATTAAGCAAATTAACAAACACATTGTCAAAGGAATTATAAGTGCAACAGACCATACAAGCGGACGCTTGCAAAATCTTTTATATTCTCTTTTTACAACGTTTAAATATGCCATCTTACTTTAGTTTTTTCCAATCAAATACTGCGCTCATGCCTGCTCTTAAATCTTTTATAGGTTCAACTGGAACAGCTCTAACTTCAAAAGTTTTCATATCGAAATCACCTTTTGCTTTAGTTGCTCTCCAAGTTGCAAAATTACCAAGCACAGAAATATAATTTACCTTCACTTTTACAGACTCTTTACCGATTGCAGGTATTGTTACATCAATTTCTGTACCGACTTTTATTTTAGAAAGTAAATCTTCTCTCAGATTAAATGTTACCCAGCAGTCATTATCATCAACAACTACAACAATCGGATATCCCGCACCTACAAGTTCCCCTTCTTCAACGGTAATTTCTGTTATAATTCCGTCAATTGGTGAAACTATTTTATTTTCCTGTAAGTAAGAATTTACTTCCTGATTTGCGCCTTCTGCCTTTCTTACGTTAGCTTGTGCAGAAAGTTTATCTTCAATTCTTGTACCGTTAACCAGCATTTCATATTGTTCTTTTGCTGCCGTATATTTAGAATGAGCCTCATCAAGTTTTTGTGTCGGAATAACACCTTCACTATGCAGACGGTTTAATCTTTCATACGTCTTTTGCGCTAAGTCATATGCTGCTTTTGCCATTGCAATTTGTTCATACCTTGCGCCATTATAAGCTTTTTGCTGCTGCGCTAAGGCAAGTGCGAGAGTTGCATCTGCTTGTTGAGCTTTTGCATTAATTTCAGGAGTATCAAGTTCAATTAAAATATCACCCTTTTTAACTCTATCGCCTTTTTGAACATTAATTTTTTGCACTCTGCCTGTAAGTTTTGAGGCCAAATCAACTGTTTTAACCTCAACCTCACCCTGCAAAATCATTGAATTGGCGTGATTTACAATATATATTACACATCCTGTTACCAAGCCAAGTACTAAAATTATTAACACTATTGTTGAAAATTTTTTCATTTATTCCTCACTTAAAATTTTTCTTGCTGCGACGTTTTTATGTATTCTAAAATAGAATTTGTATCTCCGTTTGTTTTTAATAAATCCGTTAAATTGACGTCATAATTATAAACAGCCTGTAATCTGTCAATTTTAACTTTTGACAGCATCATTTGAGCATCTGTAACCTGAAGCGATGTTCCAAAACCTTCTTTAAAAGCTAAAGCTGCAGTTCTTAGCGCCTCTTGAGCATTTTCCAATGATTTTTGTGCACTGTCATACTGTTCTTTATTTTTCATAAGTTCTTGGTATTGCTTTATAACCAAACTTTCAATGTTGAATTTTGCATCCTCGATTTCAAAATCAACCATTTTTCTTTCACTATTTGCAGCCATAACGTTGTTATAACGTGATAATCCGTCAAAAATTAACCAATTAGCGGTTACTCCAAAAGCTGCTCTCGGAACCGCTTCCGATAAGTGACTCGCGCCGGCTATATCATAAGCTACAAGACTTACCATAGGAGAATAATTAGCTACTTCGGCATGATATTTTGCGTTCATAGCCTTCTTTTTTGCCTGTAATTGCTTTAGTTGAGGATTATTTTCTAAAGCATTGGCCTTCATTGCAGGTAAATCAATTGTACTGTTGTTATATACAAACAAAAGTGAAACAGGTTCGACAAAAACATCTTTTAATTTCACATTATCTGCTTTTATTAAAGTTTTTAAACCTTCTTCAACAACGTTTGCATCTCTCATTGAGGCTTTATAATCTCTTAGCGCATTAGAATATGCAACTTCTGCATGAAGCCTTTCTGATTTTGAAATTATGCCCTCTTTTTCCAATAATTTAGCATCTTTTAAATGTTGTTCGATACCTTCTGCAACTTGTTTTCTAACCTCAACAACATCTCTTGCAAGTCTTAATCCGTAATATCTTTTTACAAGTTCAAGTGTTAAATTATCTTTAATTTCACGATATTTTTCATTAGACGCTTCAAGTTTTGCTCTTGCTGCTGCATGATTTGACAGTAATTTTCCGCCTGTGAAAATATTCCAAACGGCAACCCCGCCAAATGTAAATAAATTCTTGTCTTGTATTAATGTATTTGCACTAAAACTAATAGGTATAAGTGTTCCAGCTGTTCCCGAGGAAGTCAGTTTCATATCTCCGGAAAAATGTATATATGACGCATTCATACCAACTTTTGGAAAGAATTGACCAATTGCAGAACGTTTTTCGTATTTACTTTTATTAATCGCTTCATTGTATGCTTTTAGAGCATTATTATTTTCTAACATTAACTCATAAGCTTGTTCAAAGCTTAGTTCTACATGCTCAACTCCGCCTTTTTGAGTCTCTGCGGCGTAAACATTTTGCAAAGCAATACAAAAAAATATTAATGATATTTGTAAAAATCTTTTCATTTAATTTCTGCCAATCTTAAAAATCTCTCTAAAATTTCTTGTTTCTTTTCTGTTAAGTTTTCAAATTCATAAAAACATTCTATATAAGTATTTAAAAGTCCATCAAAAATATTTGCCAATAAATAAGCTTCGCTGTCGTTCATTGGTTTTAATTCTTTAAGAATTTCCGCACAGTGTTCGTGAATTTTTGCCATAGGATGTTCTTTTCTTCTTGAAATATTTCTCAAGAAAAGTTGGTTATTTTCCATGTATCCTTTGACAGTTGTTCTGTTTTTTTCAAAATATCCAAGTTTATAATCAATAACCATAGCAAGTTTTTCAATAGGATTAGTAACGTTTTCGCAGGATTTTTGAAGTTCCTCATAAGCTGTATCAATAATTCTTCCAAGCCAAGCCATAAACAAGCCTTCTTTAGACTTAAAATACCCGTAGATAGTACCTACGCCGATGCTTAAATCTTTAGAAATTTTATCAATTTGAGTTTTCTCATACCCTAATGTTTTGAAATACTCGCTTGCAGCATCCAAAATCATATTTTTCTTTAATTCATCTACTTTGTCGTTTAACTTTCCCATATCAGAATAATATTCTAAACAAGAATTAAATTCTACAATAAAAACAATATTCTTAACAAATTTAAATAAAATTTGACAAAACAAAGCCTCATTACACATAAGTAATGAGGCTTAAAAACTAACATACTTTTATTATGCTGTAAGTGAAAATATTTCGTAAATTTCTTCGTCAGAAAGTTCTGTAATAATTTTTTCACCTTCGTAAACTGCCATATCTGCAAGTTCTTTTTTCGCTTTTAGCATTTCGTCAATTTTTTCTTCAAAAGTTCCTAAGGTAATAAGCCTGTGAACCATTACATTTTTATCCTGTCCGATACGATATGTACGGTCAGTAGCTTGATCTTCAACTGCAGGATTCCACCATAAATCATAATGAATTACATTTGTTGCACTTGTTAAGTTCAAACCTGTACCGCCTGCTTTTAATGACAATATCATAACTTTTGTCTCAGGATTATTTTGGAAATCGTCTATCAATTCTTCACGTTGATTTACATTCAAGGAACCGTGGAAGAACAGCGGTGTCGTATTACATTCTTCTTCAATAACTTTAACGAGAATATCACCCATTTCTTTAT
>CAYLHN010000014.1:7893-24662 GCA_964383455.1 uncultured Muribaculaceae bacterium
TGCATACATGCCGATAAAAATAAGAGTTTTTTCGTCATTATCGATTATATTTTGAACAAGCTGAATACATTGTTCCAGCTTACCTGAATCCTCTTTATTCATATCACCTGATTTTAAGAATTGATACGGGTGATTACATATTTGTTTTAAAGCGGTAATAAGTTTGAATATGTTACCACGTCTGTTAACGCCGGTAAATCCGCTGATTTTTTCCATCATTTCATTAAGAGTTTTTTCATAAAGTACTGCCTGATTTTTAGATAAGTAGCAGTAGTCGTTGAGAACCATTTTTTCCGGCAAATCAGAAATAACATTTTTGTCCGTTTTAAGACGTCTGAGAACAAACGGCGATACGGACATTTTCAACTTTGCTGCACGGGAAGTTTCTTTGAACCTTTCGATTGGTATAGCATAACTTTTTTGGAATTCTCGCAAAGTTCCCAAATATCCGCCATTAATAAAATCAAAGATACTCCATAACTCTGTCAAACGATTTTCAACCGGTGTACCTGTCATTGCAATTTTTATATCAGATTTTAATATTTTAACTGCTAATGTCTGAGCAGTATCAGGATTTTTAATATTTTGCGCTTCATCTACTATTAACATACCCCATTGATATTTTTTCAATTCTTCTATATCAATACGCATAATTGCATATGTTGTAAGAATTACGTCAACATCGGTATTTAATTTTCTTTCAGCCCCATGATAAGTTACAGCTTTTAAAGACGGAGCAAATAATTGTAATTCTTTCATCCAATTACCCATCAATGTTGTCGGACAAACGACAAGCACAGGTTTACTAAGCTTATTTTCTTCTTTTAATTTAAGTATAAGGCTTATTACTTGAATTGTCTTACCTAACCCCATATCGTCAGCCATACAACAGCCAAATCCTTTTGAAACATTTGTCCATAGCCACTTCAAGCCTGTCTGTTGATATGGTCTCAATTCACCTTTTAATTCTTTTGGTGATTCTACCTCTATTGGTTTTGTAAAATCTTTCAATATATTTGCAAACGCTTCATCGTAATCAAAATCATATTCATCAATCTGTCCTGACATAGAAGCATGAATTAATTGCATTCTTGTCATTTTGCTATGGTCAGCCTTTACAATTTTTTCAATAAGTTTTTTACTTTCATTTTCATCAACAAGAATATATTTATTTTTATACTTAACAAGTCCTTTCGAATCTTTTATTAAATTTTGAAACTCTTCCAAGGACATTTTTTCATTACCAAGCGCAACTTCATAAGTAAATTCAAGTATATCGTCTAATGACAGTGTAGTTGAAGATGTAGTATTGAATAAATCGAACAGATTACTTGAACGTGAAGCCTTAACTCTGGCATTTATAGATGCTCGAGGTACAACAACATTTACAAGTTCATCAGGAAGTATCACTTCAATTTGAGCTTTTTGAAGATAATATGCAGTTTGAGTTATTATTTTATATACTTCACCTAAATCTAAAGTCAGAGATAGCTTTTCTTCATCCTCAAATAATTTTTCCAATTCAGGCATATATCTTGTTGCATAATTCAATTGTTTTTCAACTATTTTTGCAATATCAGAAGCCTCTGCATCAAAAACTCTTTCTTTTGTATATAAATCGTCAATTAAAGCGGTTTCTCCTGTTTTTCTGTTTTTAATATGAACTTTTAATTCAAATAATTCGTCATTTATTTTATTAACTTTTATAAACGGTATAACATCATATTTACCAAGATATAATTCATCAAACCATTCTGCAAAGCTTTCTGCATAATCATTTCCTCTCATTACAGATTTTTGTTCTAAGTCTTTAACAAGATACATACCTGATTTTACATTTTTAAATTTGTAAGCTTTTATACCGAGGAACTTATATAGAAGATAATTTAAATAATCGTAAATAAAATCCGTAACAAAATTTTCAGGTTTTTCACCTTGAATAAACAAATCTTCAGGCAAATTTTCTTCAAATTTATTGATAATTCTTGCAAGCTGTTTATTTGAGATAAGCGGTTCGTAAACAATTCTGAACATTTGCCCTTTGCGCTTTACGGTAGGAATAAAATATAACTTTTCAATTAACTTCATAACAAACTGAGTCAGTTTATTTAAATATATGAATGTATAAGATAAGTCTTCAAAATCAACAATTTCACCAAATCCGCCGAAATAATCCAAAATTAAATCTAAAGGCAGAGCGTATCCTACTTTTGTTCCGATAACACTTGAAGAACATCTGAATAAAGAACCTTTTGACTTTAAATAATATTGAAAATTATTTGTCGGAGTAACAAAAAAGGATTGTTTACCCGCATTATTTACCATGTAAAAATCCGTATTTCTTACCGGTGCGTTAGGGCTTAAGAATATTCCTGCAAATTCATCCTCAACAGTTTGATAAACCAAACTCAACGTATAGCGAAAATCTTTATTTTTAAATCCGTTAGGATTTTCACTTAAATTAAAGAATAATTCATCAACATTATTCTTTTTAAAAGACAAATCTATATCTAAACCTTTTCCGTTTTCAGCCATAACTTTCCTTACTTAATTAAAGAGTCGCAATCCATTTCTTCAGGTTTTTTAATACCCATAATTTGTAAAACTGTCGGAGCTACATTACACAAAGCTCCTGTTTCTTTCAACTCAATATTTTTATCTGCATTTATTATGATAAATGGAACTTCGTTTGTCGTATGAGCGGTATGCGGTTTACCTGTTTGAGGATTTACCATAACTTCTGCATTACCATGATCAGCAGTTAATAACATAGTTAGACCTTTTTCCTTACATTTGTCTGCGATTTTACCCACACATTCATCTACGACTTTGCAAGCCTTTGTTGCAGCTTCAATGACACCTGTATGTCCTACCATATCAGGATTTGCAAAATTTACTAATATAAATCCATACTTTTCGTCATCAATTGCTTTTAAAACATTCTCACAAACCTCATATGCACTCATTTCGGGCTGCATGTCATAAGTCGGAACTTTTGGAGACGGTACGAGTTTGCGTGTTTCGTGAGCATTTGGTTCTTCTATACCGCCATTAAAGAAGAATGTTACATGTGCATATTTTTCTGTTTCCGCGGTTCTGAATTGATTAATACCATTTTGTTCCAATACATCCCCTAAAATGTTTACCATTTTTGTTTTTTCAAATGCAACAGGGAATGTAAAAGTTTCGTCATATTTTGTAAAAGTTACATAATAAAGATTTTTTCTTACAGCTTTTCTGTCAAAACCTGTAAAATCTTCAAAATTAATTGCTCTTGAAATTTCTCTTGCTCTGTCAGGACGATAGTTAAAGAAAATTATTGCATCATTATCGTGAATTCGTGATTCTTCGCCGCCGCAAACAATCGGTTCAACAAATTCGTCAGTAATTTCTTTTGCATAAGATGCTTTAACCCCTTCAATTGCAGAAGAGGCCTTGTTACCTTCTCCTAACAACAAGCAATTGTAACCTTTTTCAACACGCTCCCAACGATTATCTCTGTCCATAATCCAATATCTGCCGACAACAGATGCTACAGGAGGAAGATTATATTTTTTTAACTCATCCTCAACTGTTTGTAAATAAGTACAAGCGCTCGCAGGAGGAGTATCACGGCCATCTAAAAATGCATGTACATAAACTTTTTCTAATCCGTTTTCACTTGCCATTTTTATTAATGCTAACAAATGATCTAAAGATGAGTGAACACCGCCTGTTGAAACAAGACCGTACAAATGAAGCGCAGAATTATTTTTCTTAACGTGTTCTACGGCATTCATAAATTTTTCATTTTTAAAGAAAGAGCCATCTTTAATACTTCTGTTTATTTTAGATAAATCTTGATAAACAATTCTTCCGGCACCCAAATTCAAATGACCTACTTCACTGTTACCCATTTGACCTTCCGGCAAGCCGACATATTCACCATCAGCATGAATTTGAGTATATTTTTCTGTTTCTTTCAGTTTATAAAAATTAACAGGATTTGCTAATTTTACGGCATTTGTATCGTCATTACCGCTGCAAATTCCCCAACCATCCATAATACACAATAAAACTCGCTTTGACATATATTTTCCTCTCAAAATTTCTAAATATCCAAATAATTTTAACAAGAACATATCCTGTTTTCAAGACTCAAAATTTTAATTTTCTCAACAATATTTGTAAACATTTGTAAAAATAATGTAAAATTTTGCGATTTTTTTGTAAAAATTTCTTAACATGCTGCAATTTTTAGATTGAAAATGTTTTTATATATACAGAAAGGATATTAGTATGGATATTACAGCTTTAAACAATAACCCATTTGCTAAACCTATTCAAGGCGTTAAAGGCGTTAATCCGTTTAATCCTGTATCTGCAGTTAAACGTGCAGGTGCTGACGGTGGAAACCCATTTGCAAATGAAACAGCTTATGTAGGTCTTGGCATTAAAGATGGTGAAGTGCAAACAAGCGCAGCTCAATTGGGTAAAGTTGCAGCACCTATGAGACAAATAGGTATTGCTTAATTAAAAAATTTTTATATACAAAAAGACGGCCTTTAGGCCGTCTTTTTGTATTTTATTTTCTGTAACAATAGTTTTCACAAAAGCAATTTTTTAGTAAAAAAATACTTTATAAATAAGTAAGTGTATTTGTGTGATGATTTTAAACGGTTTTAAAAATTTTATTCAGCCAAGTTTTACGGCAAATGTTATGCCTAAAAATTGTGCAGAACATATAAATAACAAGCTTAAAGCTGCAAAAACAGCAGATATTTTCTGCCATACATCAAGTGATGAAGATTCGTTTAACAGCGCAAAAGCAATGTCCTCTTATTTAAAATCACAAGGCATAAAATCCAGAATTATCGTTTCTAACGGTAAAGATTGCTATGATTATAATTCAAACAAATACAATATTGTTCAAGCAGATGATATTAACGAAAAAACAAAAAAAGCTGATATTGCTTTATGTGTAGATTTTAGCGCAAAAAGCCGCGCTGCATCTAATGTTTTAGACTATATAAATTCTTACGGTTCAAACATTGTAGGTTTTGACCACCACAACAACCCCGACAAAATTTCAACAAATTATAATCAAGTTACACAAGCTTACGAAAAAACAAAGGATTTACCAAAATTAGATTCAAAAGATTTTTACATTGATTCAAGTGCAAAATCCAATTGTGCAATTATTTCCAGATTTTTTGATGCAATCGGCCATAAAATGAACGCAGAAGAAGGTAAATCACTTCTTGCCGGAATGTTAGATGACACATCAAAAGATGGTTTTACAAAAATCGAAGAAAATGGCGAAATAAAAATTTCTGATAAAACAAATGATTTTAATCACACAAAAGAAATTATGAAAAATGTTTTATCAAACATTTCAAATACAGACAAAGAAAGTGTTTTAAACCACTTTAAAGAAAAAACACAATTAACAGATAAAGAAATAAAATTCCAAGATACACTTCAAAAACGCACACAATATTCTAACAACGGAAAATTTGCTTATGTAGAAATTCAGCAAGATGACAAAGAATGGGAAGACCTTGGCAGAGATACAGTAAAATCAAAACAGGTATTAAGTTCATACCGAAAGGACATGCTTAGCAATAAAAATGTCGATGCCGTTGCTGTATTTTACCCTACAAATTTAAAAGACACTTACAAAATGAGCATTCTTACAAAAAAAGATTATGCAAAACAAATTATTGACGATATAAAATCTTCAACTTGTCCTGAACTTGTTGCCGGCGGACACGATGACAGAAGCGGAGGAACGGTTATTTCTTCTGACAAACAAAAATGTCATGAATGGGTAAATTTATTCGTTAATTCTGCAGAAAAAGTCCTTCATTAATTTCGTTTTAAGCATTTTTTTAAAAATTTCATAACCCCTGTATTTATATTGCCATTTACAACAGTTACTAAATCTTTATTTTTTGTGTCGGTATATTCTGAATACAAATTTTTATCCTGAGAATTATCTACAAACACTTTCCACAAATTTGCAGCCTGTTTTCTGTAATATTTTGAACCCATAGCGGTAAAATCAGATTTATCACTTAAATATTCAACAGTAAATGTCAACGCTTGTTTAGACATTTTAGCAGGGCAATAATCATCTTTTATATAAATTGGTTTTTGATAAAAAATCAAATCAGGCTTAAAAGCGTGCAACGACGGGATTTCTCTCGATTCTCTATCAACACCGTCAATAACTTGCACATTGTACGAATTAAAATATTCTATATTTTTTTGCATTTTTTCTTCATTAATCTCTTCAGTATCCAACAGTAAATCCGGAGTTAAAATTATCGGAAAAAGTTTAAAATCTTTATCAAAATAAATTAAATTATACAAGCCCATAAAATCTGCATTTACAACATCTGAGCAAATAAATACTGTTCTTATCGGTTTATCTGATTTTTTTAATTTTCTAAATATCTTAATATAGTTTGTTTTAACCTTAAGTTCGCTTGCAGAACATACAAAAATATATTTTAAAGCTCTAAAAATATTGCCTGTTGTAATTGCATAATTTACAACAGAATTTATTTTATCAAAAAAAGACTTAACCCTTTCACAAGCAGAAATCTGTATTATATTATCAATTTTTACTGCTTTTTTCACTAAATAATTTTTTCTTAAATAACTCTTAGTGTCATCAAATAAAACACTTGTATCAAGAATTACATCAAAATTCAAAGCTCTTAAAGCCCGTGGAGAATATACATTATAATTTTTATACCCAAAATCTTTATCTTCAACAACTCTTTTATCGGAAATACCAACAATATTTAAGCACTCAGATATATTATAGTTATCGATTACCGCATCCAAAAGCAAACCTATGCCAAACAAAACTATTTTTTTATCTGCATACTTATTTTTTAAAATTTCAAGTTTTTCATTGAAATTTATTGACTTCAAATAATCAACGTATGAAAGGTATTCTTCATTCTTCAATTTGTGTTTCTTCCTCGGAATTTTCTTTTGATATTTCATGTTCTTCTACAACATGATTTTCTTCATGATTAATAAGCCTTGCTACGGTTTCAAATGCTTTTGTAACAAGTTCGTCAGATTCATAATATTTAAATTCACCAAGTCTTCCCGCAAAAAATACATTATGTAAATCTTCCGAATCTTTTGCGTATTTTTCATATATTTCTTGAGATTGATTATTATTTATCGGATAAAATCTCTCGTTTTTACCTTTTTGAAAATCTTCAATATATTCAAATCCTACAATATCCTTATTTGACAAGTAACTGTTATTAGGTATTGCGTTTTTGAACACATTTGCGCGTATAAAATCATAACTGTAAGGATAATTATAAGTACCAATAGCTCCTAAATCAGTAAGTGAATCATCTAATTCCACTCTAACACTTCTGTACGGCAATTCACCATATTTGTAGTCAAAATATTCATCAATAGAACCCGTATAAAAAATTCTATCATACTTATTCTTTTGAATTTCTGAAAAATCAGTATTTAATTTAACTTTTATATTTTTATGTTTTAATATTTTTTCAATTAAATTTGTCCATCCTTTAACAGGAATAGCTTGATATTTTTCTTTAAAATATCTGTCATCCAAGCTTATATAGAAAGGATAATATGTATCAGCACATTGTGGTAATTCCGATTCGGATATACCCCAAAGTTTTAACGTATATGGTTTAAACACATTTTCGTAAAAATATTCAGCAAGAAATTTCAAATCATCGTCAAAATTTCTGTGCATATCAGCAAGAGTAATTTTTTTATTGTAACCAAATTTTGCAATTAATTTATTTTCAAGCATTTTAGCAAAATCTTCAGGAAAAACTTCATGTAAAGTAAGCAAACAAAGCGGCATTGTAGCATTAATACCTTGAATTTCAACGGAAGGTCTGAATGTAACAGGTTGGAATTTTGCAAACTTGCTGAGATAATCCCATATAAACTTACTATTTGTATGTAAAAAATTCAAATGCCGTAACTGAACAACAATGTTTGAATCTTTATCAACATAATCGTAATGCATACCGCCCAAATGAGAAGTTTTTTCGATAACAGTTACTTCTTCATCAAGCTTTGAGGCTATTCTTTCAGCAATCACAGCACCGATAAGGCCTGCACCTACTACTAAGTTTTTCATTTTTTACTCCTGTTTTATCCAATTTAACATACAATAACTTATTATTCAAATTAGTCAACAAACCTAAATTTTACCAGAGCCCATACTGCATGAAAACCATCTTTCCAAGTTATTTTTTTACCCTCTGCATATTCTCTGCCATAGTAAGAAATTGGCAATTCATATAATCTTGCACCTTTTTTTAAAACTTTTGCCGTAATTTCAGGTTCAAAATCAAATCTGTTTGATTTTATTTCAATATCTTTTATAAAATCTCTTCTGAACGCCTTATAACAAGTTTCCATATCAGTTAAAGTTGTATTGTACAGCATATTTGTAATAAATGTTAATAATTTATTTCCCAGTAAATGATGGAACATAAATGCTCTTGAAGGTTTACCGCCATTCAATCTTGTTCCATAAGCCACATCAGCTTTATCATCCAAAATTAATTGAATTAAATCTTTATAATCAACAGGATCATATTCAAGATCTGCATCCTGAATAATTACAATATCACCAGTAGCTTCTTTAAATCCTGTTCTAAGAGCAGCGCCTTTACCCATGTTAACATCATGATACAAAACTTTATATGGTAAAGAAGCGTAAATATCTTTTGTTCCGTCCGTGGAACAATCATCAATTAATATAATTTCTTTTTCCAGACCGCAAAAGTCAGCATTTTCAACCTTTTCGAGAATCAGTTTTAACGTATCGACTTCGTTGTATACAGGAATTAATACAGTAATTTTTTGCATTTTTGTTTCTCCATTATTAAAATTAAAAAATATTTTGAAATATTATAATAAATATTGTACAATAAAAATATAATAAAAAAGGATAATAAAATGAATACAACAAATTTAGTTGAAAATAAAGAGACAGAACAAGCAGCAAATATACTTGAAACTGCAATTAAAGAATTTAACAAAAAAAATTATTCATTATGCAAAAATTTGGTTTCGCAAGCTGAACCGACATTTAAACAAAATAACGACGGGGCAAAAACAGCAATGTGCTATGCCATTGAAGGTGCATTAGAATACATTGAGGACAAAACAAAATACGAAGATGCATTAACACTTGTTGAAGATGCAAAATATTTGGCAGTTTATACACAAAATCACGATGCAAAAACATTTATTGAATATATTTTAGGTTCAATATATAAAGCTGATAAAAACTATGATTTAGCAAAATTACATTTTACAAATGCGAAAAATCTGGCATTCAAAGAAGATAATCTTAATTTATTAGATAAAGTAACAGAATGCATTAATGATATACAAGAAATATCTAAAGGGTTATTAACAAACAAAAGAGATCCGCTTGTAGCTCTTGTAAAAATTGGTCAATCCGTATCTGCTGAAACCAACATTGATGATTTGATAAAAGTTATTGCGGAAGAAACAAAGGAAGCAATACAAGCAGATAGATGTACCGTATTCCTATTTGACAAGGTACATAACGAGTTATGGTCAAAAGTTGCATTAGGTATGGAAAACTCTGAAATAAGATTTCCGGCGGAAAAAGGGCTGGCAGGACACTGCGTAAAAACAGGCGAAACCATAAACATAAAAGATGCATATAACGATTCAAGATTTAACCCTGAAATAGATTTTCAGACAGGATACAAAACAAAAACAATTTTATGCATGCCCATAAAAAACCTTCAACAAGAAATAATCGGCGCATTTCAGGTATTAAATAAAAATGAAGGATATTTTACTGATGAAGACGAAGATTTACTTGTTGCAATCGGTTCATCTGCAGGTATTGCATTAGAAAATGCTCAATTATTTAAAACTCAGCAAGAAATGCTGGATGAACAGAAAATTGTATTTGAAAGCTTTATCGAAACACTTGCAGCCTCTATCGATGCTCGCGACAAGATTACAGCAGGTCATTCAAGCCGTGTAAGAATGTACTCCTCTTTAATCGCACGAGCTATGAAACTTTCAGAAAACGAAGTTACAATTATAGAAAAAGCTGCAACTTTGCACGATATAGGTAAAATAGGTATTCGTGATGCGGTACTTCAAAAAGAGGGCCGATTAACAGATGAAGAATACAAACATATTCAAGGACACGTTGAAATTACGCATGACATATTGCAAAAAATTCATATGTCAGACGATTTCAAAAAAGTAACGGAAATAGCATGTTCACATCACGAAAAATTTGATGGTTCAGGTTACTATAGACATTTATCAGGAAAAGAAATTCCTTTGGGCGGAAGAATTTTAGCTGTTTCAGACGTTTTTGATGCAATAACATCAAAAAGACACTATCGTGATAAAATGCCTATTGTAAAAGTTATGAGTATTTTGTTAAAAGATTCGGGAACACATTTTGACGGAGACATCGTAAAAGTATTTATGGATTTAAAATGTGATAGTGTAATTAAAGTATTTTTAACAGAAAATCATCTTGAGTTAAAACCTGAAGATGGAGAGTTTTTGTCTCATTACACAATGCAGAATTTATATGACACATTACAATTAGAGCCTGATTCATTAGATGAAACCCAACAAAATTTTGTAAGCTTATTTAATACTTACTATTATGGACAAATAGAAAAGGATACAGTGAATGATTAAAAAAAGCTTGATAACACTCATAGCTGCTATTTCGATATGCAACGGCGCCAATGCAGCAGCGACAGACAAAGATTTTGAAGCATTAACGATAGATTTACTGGATTCTTCTATGAAAGTTTCACAATTGGCCGTTAATTTCAATGTAATATTATCTCAAACAACAGCTTTTGACGGCTTTTTAAAAGCTACGGATAAATTTAAGCAAAGTAATGTTGGTGTTGCATATGACGACTATAAGTTTGTATTAGAAAATATAGAAACAAATGATTTCGGTTATACACTGATGGCAAGTAAATTAGCAGATTACGGCTTGTTCTATCTTTCAAATTTAGCTTGCAAAAAAATGTCGGACGAAGATATAACAAAAAATCATGTGGACAATATTAAAAAATTCTTTTATCCAAAAACCAATTTACCATACGATGAAGAAATTTATCTTGCAGAAGCATATTCAAACATAATGTTCAACAATCAAAGCAGTGAAATGATGGAAGATTTATTGAGAAATAAAGAACTTCTTGCAAATTATGATTATGCAAATTATATACTTGCACTTGCAGCATTCAAATCTAACAGATTATCCGTAGCAAAGCAATACATACATATTGCCGTAACTCAAAATCCGCAAAATTTAAATTATAAAGTACTTCAAGCCCAAATTTTAGCAAATGGCATGAAGCCTCAAGAAGCAATCAAAATAGTGAGCCAATTAAAAAAAGAAGGGTTAACGGAAGCAGAACTTACAAGACGCCTTAATTCTTTAGAACAATACGTTTTATATAAATGCGCAAAAAATAACCAGGAAAAAAATTACTATTTAGGTAATTACTACTTCTACGAAGGAGATTATAACAAGTCAGTAAAAACACTTCAGAGCGGATTGGGTAAAAATAAATCCATAAATAACAAAATAAACGGAATGATGAGCAAAGTTTATTTAACAATGCAAGAATATGAAAAAGCCCAAGATACAGCAAAAAAAGTACTAAAGCATGATAGTAACAATACTCAGGCAAATATGACACTGGGTAATTTAAATTACCTAAAAAAAGATTACAAAAAAGCTTTAAAAAATTATAAAAAAGCACAAAAGGACAAATCTACTCAATTAAGCGCAGAAGTAAAAATTGCAAGCATACTTCAGAAGACAGGTTATGAATCCGAGTCTAAAGCTTTGTTTGAAAAAATCTTACAAAATTCCTCATCTGAAGCTGAAGGTTATTACAATGTTGCAATGATAGAACCATTTAAGCAACTTACATATTTAAAAAAAGCTTTGGCTTTAAATATTATGTACGTCGATGCGTGGCTTGGATTAGCAAGATTTGAACTAACAAGAGACAACTTTGCAAAAGCTCAAGATTACCTTGCAACAGCATATTATATTGACCAAAATGATTATAGGTATTATTATTATCAAGGTTTAATATACAAAAATAAAGATGATATCAATACAGCATCGATGTATTTCAAAAAATGTTTGAAATTAAATCCTAATTGCGAAGAAGCACAGAAAGAATTGAACCTATGACAAATAAAAAAAGTAATTTACTTATCGTTGAAGATCACGAACTTACAAGATTTGCATTAAAAACTGCATTTGACGGTGCAGATTTTATTGAAACATTATTTGAAGCTGATTCGGCAGAAGATGGCATAGAAATATTCAAAAATAACAATATAGATTTAATAATCATGGATTTGGGTCTTCCGAATATGAACGGAATTGATGCTACAAGAGAAATTCGCACTATGGACCAAAACGCAAAAATAATTATACTAACATCACATAACGATGAAAAAGAAGTATTAAATAGTATAAAGGCAGGAGCCAACGCATATTGTTCAAAAGAAATCAATCCGCAAAAACTTATAACCGTTGTTCAATCTGTTTTAGACGGAGCAGCTTGGTTTGACCCTGCAATTTCGCATATAGTATTAAAAGCAGCGACATCAAATCCTCAAATTGAAGATGTATCACTTAAACAAAATGATTACAATTTAACTACACGCGAAGCTCAAATACTAAAATTAATAACAGAAGGGTACAGTAATACGGATATTGCAAACGAACTTTCTGTAAGCATAAACACAACAAAAGTTCATGTAGCAAGTATATTGCAAAAATTAGGTGTTGATGATAGACTGCAAGCGGCCCTCAAAGCTTTAAAAAATAAAATCGTATAAAAGGTAACATATGGCAGAATTAGCTAAAATATTAATAGTTGATGATAATCCGAAATTTTTATCGGATGCTTTGCCAATGTATGGTTACGAAGTGGTCGTAGCAACAGATGGTATAAGAGCGTTACAAATATTATCAAAAGATTCAGAATCTATAAATTTAGTATTATTAGATGTAATGATGCCAAATATGAACGGCTGGGACACATTAAAAGCAATCCGCGCTGCGGAAAAAACAAAAACCTTACCTGTCATTATGATTACAGCAGTAAGTGAAGAACAAAAAATTGTTTCAGGTCTTAGAATAGGTGCTGATGATTACATTGTAAAACCTTTCATTCTGCCGAATCTTCTTGCAAGAATTGAGGCTGTTTTAAGACGCTCAAATTGGAATAAAAAAGAGACAAGAAATATTGATGTCTCATTTACATCAGGAGAACCTATTGAACCGCTGACACAAAGAGAACAAGAAATTTTATCCTTGGTTGCAAAAGGTGCAAGCAACAATGATATAGCACAAAAACTATTTTTAAAAGAGGTTACGGTTAAAACCCATTTAAATAATGTTTTCAAAAAATTAAAAGTTTCTAATAGAACCCAGGCAGTACTTCTTGGAATGCAAATGAATTTAATTAAAGAATAAAAAAATAAAAATATTAAAAATAAAGGAGACACAAGATTTATGAGCAATTACACAAAAGATGAATTAGTTACGCTTATTCAGGAAAATCCTGAAGTATTTAATGAATGGAAGAAAGATCAAGAAGAAATTGACTTAAGCGAAGTTGATTTTTCAAACATTGTTTTAACAGGAATTGATTTTACTGACGTTGACTTAAATTCAAGTTCTTTTGCGGATTCGCATTTGACTGAAGTGAAATTTCAAAACTGCGATTTAACATCAGTAGATTTTACCCGCTCAAATTTGGTTGAATGCGATTTTACTGATGCAATTTTACCGGGTGCAGATTTTTCATATGCTGCAGTTAACTATTGCGTATTTAATGATTCGGATATGGCAGGTTGTATTTTTGAAGAAAGTGACTTATCAAATTCTGATTTTTCAACTTCTGTTAATTTAAACGCTTGCCGTTTTGATGAAGAAACAGTATGGCCTGAGTCTGATATGCTTCCTGAAGATTTCGATTCCACATATAATGATGATTTATCTTCATTAAAAGATGATGAAGATAGTGTACAATCTGATTATTAAAATGCCGCATTTTTTTATAAATACAAAAAATATAAACGATGACCTTGTAATCATTGATGATAAAGAAAATTATCAGCATATTGCAAGGTCTTTACGTGCAAAAATTGGCGAAACTCTTAAAATGATTGATGAAAACAGAATTCAATATGATGGAATTATTAAAGAAATATCTAAAAATGATATAAAAGTTTTTATTGAGAAAAAATATCCATCAAAAAATATACTGGATTTTAATTTATACCTAGCACAAGCCCCACTTAGAAGTGAGTGCCAGACTTTAGTTATTGAAAAAGCAACAGAACTGGGAGTAAATGGCGTATATCCTGTATTGACAGACAATTGTGCCGTAGCAAAAAATGTTATAGAAAAGAAAATTCCAAAATGGCAAAAGACAATGTTTGAAGCGTCAAAACAATGTGAAAGAGCTTATGTTCCTGAATGTTTTGATTTAGTAGATTTGGAAACACTTATAAAATCTAACGAATTTGACAGAAAAATTGCATTCTGCGAGCGAGATTATAAATTATCAATGAAAGATTATCTAACTGAAAATCCTATAAAAAAACAGGAAAAAATACTTGTTATTATTGGGCCTGAAGGCGGTTTTACAAAGCGTGAATTTGATTTGTTTAAAAATAGTGATATTATTATGTTATCACTTGGAAATTTAATACTTAAAGCCGAAACTGCTGTAATTGTCGGCTTGGGAAATATTATTTATGAATTCTCAAATACTCAACAGAATAACTGATGACAAATTAATAAAACAAATTAAAGAATTTGCCGGAAAAACAAAAGTTTTACTTGTAGGCGGCGTTATTCGGGATTTTTGTTTAGGAAAAGAAAATTTTGACAAGGATATAATTGTTATAAATGAAGATGCAGAAAAATTTTCAAAAGAATTAGCAAAATGTATAGGGGCAACTTTTATAGAATTAGACAGAGAAAATAAAATATATAGACTTGTTTTGAAAGACAAAATTAATTTTATTGATATAACAAATCCGATAGAAAATAATTTAGAAAAAGATTTGGCCCGCAGGGATTTAAGAATGAATGCAATTGCATTTGATTTATCGGAGAATAAATTTATTGACTTATTTGACGGATTTGGTGATTTAGAAAATTCTAAAATCAATATAATTTCAGAACAAAATTTAGTTGATGATCCGCTTAGATTGCTTAGAATATTCAGATTTCAGGCAACAACCGGTTTTGATATAGATGAAAATTTAAAACAAATAGTAAAAAAATATTATAAATTGATAAATAATCCTGCAAAAGAACGTGTAAACTATGAATTAATGAAATTATTTGATGGTGAATATACAGTCAAAGCATTGAAAAACATGGATGAATGCGGGTTATTATGCGAAATTTTACCGATATTTAACGATGTAAAAAAAGTTCCGCCAAACACTCATCATCACTTGCCACTAATAGGACATTTAATAGAAACTGTAAATCAAATACAAAATTTTTATAAAATTTCTAATAAAGAAATTAAAAATCATCTTGACACGATAGATTTTGGCGGATTTAGACGTCTTGCGCATTTAAAGCTTGCAGGTTTTATGCATGATATAGGCAAATTCAGCTGTTGGACTATTGAAGAAGACACAGGCAGACATCGTTTTATTAAACACGAATATATAGGTGCTGAAATGTGTCCGAAAATTTTGCGCAAATTAAAATTTTCTAAAAAACAAATTGAATATATTTCAGATATGATAAAATATCATATTTACCCTTCGCATGTAATTGCAACAGAAGGGTTAAGCGACAAAGTTAAATTAAGATATATAAGAAAAATGTCTCCAAATGTCATCGATAATATTATTCTTGCAATGTCTGACAGGTTGTCAGCAAGAGGAGAAGCTGTAACCGAAGAGATGGTAAAAAATAATATTTCAGGATTAAAAGAACTTTTAAGATATTATTTGGAAGTTAAAGATACGCTAAAACCTTTGCCAAAATTACTTTCCGGCGTAGAAATAATGGAGCTTACAGGTTTAAAACCTTCAAAAGAACTGGGAAAACTAATTGATACACTAAAAGAAGAACAATTTAACGGCAATATTTTAACAAAAGAAGATGCCGTAAAGTTTATAGAAAACTTGAAAATAAAACCGCAAGCAAATTTTAACTGATTAATCAACTTGCCATTATCTCTCGTTTGTTCTAAAATAACGTGTATGAAAATACATAATACTTATACAGATAAAATTGAAGAATTTAAACCTATAGAAGAAAACAAAGTCAAAATGTACGTATGCGGGCCAACCGTTTACGATTACGCACACTTGGGACACGCAAGATGCTACATAACTTGGGATGTTCTATACAGATATTTAAAATTCAAAGGATATGATGTTACATATTGTCGTAACGTTACTGATGTTGATGACAAAATACTTAAAAAAGCAGAAAAAGAAGGTAAAACTCCTGAAGAAATATCCACTTTCTGGTACAAATCTTTCACAAAAAGTATGGAAGCTCTAAACAACCTAAAACCTGATATTGAACCTTTTGCAACAAAAACATTGGGAGAAATGATTTCAATTGTAAAAGATTTAATCAAAAATGGTTATGCATATGAAGCTGGCGGGGACGTATATTTCAGAGTTAAAAATTTTAAAAATTACGGTATGCT
>CAYLHN010000015.1:0-13973 GCA_964383455.1 uncultured Muribaculaceae bacterium
TTTTTATTTTATGAACATCCATGAAGAATGTTTAATCAATTATCTGCAAAAACCTGATGAATTATCGCACACAACTGACGTATTGAAACTCAACAATGCACTTTTGGCAAAAAAGATGAAAAGTAAATTATTTCTTGCAAAAAAAGTTGAAGTCAATTATACTAAAATAAAGTAATTAGTATATTGATGAGGAAATATGTTTTTAAACGACAAACTAAAAAGAATTAATCTAATGCACGCCTTGTTGGCAGTTGCAGCATTTTTTGTTGTATTGGGAATAATTATTTTAATTGCCAAAACATTTGATTTCAGTGATTTTATTACAAAAACAGAGAATAAGACATTTGATTCAAGACAGTCATTGCTTGTTAAAAGCGGAGTAAAAAAGGCAAATAAAGATATTGTCCTTGTAACAGTTGATGATGCAAGCTTTGAATATTTAACCGCAAAATACGGAGAATGGCCGTTACCGAGAAATGTTTATGCAGATTTAATCAATTTCCTTGAAAAACAAAATCCTGCATCAATATCTTTTGACTTAATGTTTGTTTCATCTCTAAAAAGCAAACAAGATATAGATAATCAACTTGCAAACACAATGAATTCATACGACAATATTCTTACTGGTATGAACTTCGATGATATGGCGTATGAAGTAAGAGAACCTATTAATTTACCTGCAAGATTACAATTAACAGTTAACAATCGTTCAAATGTTGATTTTCAAAATTTAACATTTACAAATTGCAGACCTATTTTGTCACAAATTATTAACAGTAACACTAAAATAGGTATTTTGAATATCGTTCGTTCTGCTGATGGTATTGTTAGAGAATTTCCTGCTGTTGTAAAATATCAAAACGGATTTTATCCAAATTTAGCATTCTTAACTGCTCTTACATACCAATCAAAATTAGACAAAAAAGCTTACCACGAAATTATAATAGACAAAAATTCCAACATTTTGGTAAGTAATAAAAAAATACCTATGCACAAAGACGGAGGCGTAATTTTAAATTGGTACGGACATTCCGGTCAAACCTATGAACACATTCCGCTTTATAAACTTGTAAAACTTATGAACGGAGAAGAAATAAAAGAACAATATAATTTTGAAAATAAAATAATATTTGTTGGCGTAACAGCAACAAGTATGGCGGATGTAAAGAGTATTCCTATAACAGGAACTGGAGAAACTTATCCCGGAGTTGAAATATACGCAACATTTATGAATAACTTTATTGATAATAATTTTATTAAAAAAGCAACTCCGGTTACAAACGCATTTTATACATTAATCTTAATTTTAATTGTCGGCACGGTAGTGTTGAGAACAAATTCTAACCCAATTGCAATTTCCACACTTGCAGTTACTGTTTTAGGGTATATTTTATTTACATATATCGTAATGTTGCTCGGCAATTTATGGCTGGATATTGTAGTTCCTATTTTACTTGTTATCACGGTATTTGTAGCATCTTATATTATAAAATATGTTATAAAATCAAGAGACTTTGAACATCAATATAAACTTGCAACAACAGACGGTTTGACAGAATTATACAACCACAGATTCTTCCAAGACCAAATGAAAATGCAAATTGCTCACTGCAAACGTTACGACTCTCAATTCTCAATGATTATTGTAGATATTGACCACTTTAAAAAATTCAACGACACATACGGACACCAAGCAGGCGACGCAGTATTAAAACAAGTGGCTCAAACATTAAAAAACAATACTCGTGCAACCGATATCGTATGCCGTTATGGTGGCGAAGAAATGAGTATTGTTTTGACAAACACTGACAAAGAAGAAGCTATAATGAACGCTCACAGAATTTGTGATGCTGTAGCAGACAGAGTGTTTAAATTAAGTGCAACACAAACAACACACGTTACAATAAGCGTTGGCGTATCTACATTCCCTGAAGACGGAGAAACTCCTCAGCAAATTATTGAAGTTGCAGACCAAGGCTTGTATTACGCTAAAGAACATGGCAGAAATCAGGTAGGCTTAGCAATCTATAACGAGAACCCACCTGAAAATGCTCAATAAATTTTGATTATAGAAAAATGCGCGGGCCTTGCCCGCGCATTTTTCTATTTATATCTTTAATATTTTTAGTACTATGTATTAAAAATTCTATCGCCGGCATCACCCATACCCGGAACAATATATCCTTTTTCATTCAGTCCTTCATCAATTGCAGCAGTAATTATCTCAATTTCAGGAAATTCTTTTTGTATATTTTCTATACCTTCAGGAGCTGCCATTATACAAATGCATTTGATATGAGAGATAGGAATTTTTTTATCCGCATAAAGCCTTATAGCCTCAATTAATGAATTACCTGTTGCAAGCATTGGATCTGTTATATAAATATAGAATTTTTCAGGGTTAGGAGCATCCATAGGAACCTTATTGTAGTACCAAATAGGTTTTAGAGTTTTTTCATCTCTATACATACCGATATGACGAATACAAGCCTGAGGAAGAATATCAATTGCTTCATCTGTAAAAATAAGCCCGGCACGCAAAATTGGAGAAATTATAATATTTATATCATCTTCAATAGTTTTAATAATAGTTTTTTTAATAGGAGTTTCAATTTCTTTTTCAACAAGTGGTAAGTTTTTTGAAGCTTCGTATAATAAAACACGGGTAATTTTTCTTGTAGCTATTCTTACTCCCTGACTATCAGTATTTTTATCACGCATCGTTGATAAACTCTGTAAAATAACAGGATTTTCAATTACTCTGACTAAATCTTTGTTCATAATTATTACCTCTTTCTACTCTTTTATTAATACATCTTTTTTATCTTTTGAAAATATTTGTTTCAAATCATTTTGAATTTTGATTTGAGTATCTTTTGTATTCATTGGTTCAATTTTATCGAATTCAAGCTCGCTGCCAAAATATGTACAACGGTATATAATCAAACCAATTTTATGTATCATAGAATTTAAAAGACTTATTGAAGCTCCCAGCCTTCTTGGCTGTTGAATAATTAACGGCGATGTATCCGGATCATATTTTGTTTCAGGCGGGTAAACTTCTAAAGACTTTGAACCGCCAAGTCCGCTGAATTCAACCGTAATTTTTGAACCTTTTGGAATTTCAACATCTTTTTTATTTATAATAAAATCAACAAAAACCGTATCGTTTACAAAATTAATATGCTTAACATACCCAATCGGAACACCCAACATTTTTACAGGAGAACCAACAATAATTCCATCGACATCCTGCAAGAATATTTGATATCGTTTGTAATTATTGTGACTATACCAATTATAAAACAATATTAAACCAACAAAAAACGCAAAAATTAAAAACCATATAAGAAGTTCGAGAAATCGAGCTATCTTCCTTTGGTATTTAATTTTCGCTTTAATATTTTGCATTATTTATCCGAAATTTTAATTAACTTTTTTTATTTCTGAAAGACTCGGGTCTAAAAGTCTTCTTCCGACTCCTTCAAAATATACGGAACAAAGTTTTTTACTTCCGTAATTAATTATTTTTTCAATACGACCGCTGCCAAATTTTTCGTGAACTACAGTATCACCTTTTTCAAAATTCATAACAACATTAGAGCCTGTATTTGCAGGATATACAGGAACAGTTTCAGGCTCTTTTAAACTTTCTTCAGTAATATTATACTTTGTTTTAATATCCTGAGGTTCATTATCTGCAATATATTCAGTTTCGGAAGGCATTTCTTCCTGAGGTAGTTCGTCTTCATGAATTTCGTCAAGATAAGAATCATCCTCTGAGACATCTACAGGCTCTGGTTCAAGCTCAGGGAAATCGGAAATAATTTGCTCTTGTTCCTCATCAACAACTGCCATATCTTCCGATTCAGACTCTGAATTATACATATCAATATCTTGAATCATATCTAAATCATCTTCTGTGAGTTGATTTTCGACTTTAAAATCATTTACATTAATTATCTCATTTTCAGCTTCTTCACGTTTTGGAACGGCTTTTGATTCTACATTTTGCTCAATTGGCATTTGTTGTGGCTCAATTGATTTAAAAACAGGTGGAACAATCTCTTGCGGAGCTTTTTGCTCTTGATTTTCTTTTATATCTGTATTATTTTGCAAAGTTTGAGGTTGAGGCTGAATCGGCTGAGTTACGAACTGCTGAGGAACGTACTGCGGTTGAACATAAGGTTGCGGGGCAAACGGCATATATGGAGCCTGAATGTTCATATACGGATTTGGTGCAAACATTTGCAACTGAGGATATATAGCCGGCTGTTGATAAAAAACTTGAGGTGCATTTTGCATAGGCATAACCTGAGGATATACCATCTGAGACATCTGCTGCTGCAGCATTTGCTGATTAATTTTTTGTTGATGATTATATACCTGTTGCTGTTCTTTCTCCGCTTCATAACGTTTTTGCTGCTCTTTTAATTGTTGTTGAACCATTTTTTGCGCATCTTCCTGAGTTAATGTCTTTTGAGGTGCAACGCTCATTATCTTTGCACGCTCTGAAAGTTTTACAATTAAAGGCATATATTGAGTAGCTTGACCGTAAACAACAAATTCTGTTCTTCCAAGTGTCATAAGGAACGTATTATAACTTGCAAAATCCTGTTGTTGAATTAACGGTGTAAACAAAATCAAATCTTTTGCAATCTTTTTTAACTCTGTGAGGTATTTGTATGTATAAGAACAAGTTGTTATTGTATAAGTATTTTTATTTGAAAATACTTGTTTTAACAGTTTTTTATTTGAATTTCCGTTAGTAAGTTTTACAAATACATAATAATTTTCGGCAATTTCTTTCAATAAAGAATAAACATACGAAATAACTTCTCTTTGAATAGATTCATCGACATGAGATACATCAATTACGGTTGTCTGATTATTTAATAATGAAACCAAAAGGTTTTTATAATCTTCAGTATTCTTTGCAAAATAACCGGATTCGTTATACCTTACCAGTGCATTTTTCAATAAAACAAGCTCAGGTAATTTAGACTCATTATATTGTTTTTCAAGTATATCAATAAATTTTTCAACAGGAATAAAAGGTTCTTCAAGACTTGAAATATAATAATTTAACTCCATCAAAGTTTCCTGCATAACAGCTTTACTTCTTGTACTTTTATATTCCAAACCGTTTTCAAAAATATAATTAATAAGCTGATTATTAATAGGTAATTTAAAAGTTTCACCCATTATAAAGGCATTTTTATCAAAAATACTTTCACCGTCTGTATCAATTATTATAGTTTTTTTGCCGTAATTCTTTATCTGACGGTTTAAAGTTTTTATCATCAAGTCAGAATTTTCTTGATTTTCGGAACAAACAACCAATTTATTTTCTAATAAACTTTTATCTAAAGAAACAAGTAAATCATTTTCTATAAATTCACCTACAATAATCGGACTCTGTCCTTGAATTAGTTTTAGAAAATCTATTGAGTTAATATTTGTAATAGCACTGTTTATAGCAGGAATTGAACCGGAATATGCAGTAATAACCCCATCGGATGTAACGTTAAAAATAAGTTTTGCAATAGCAACATTACCGTGTTTGCTTGATTCAAGATGCATAATTTGGCCAATATAAGATTCTCGGCTGTCTTTTATCATCACAAAACCGGATAAAAATAAGCTATCACCAGCTTCGTAAAAAACTTTTACCAGGTTATTTTTAACCTCAAATATTCTCATGAGCTTGTTCCTTAAACTTATTCTACCACGAAAAAAAAATTGTCATGCACCTATTTTTTATAAATTTATAATATAATATTAACTATGGAGATATTAAACAATTTAACAAACAAAAACAACGAAGATTTATGCGTAATTTTAGGTTTTTTTGACGGGCTTCACCAAGGCCACAAAGTAGTTATTAAAAAAGGAACAGAATGGGCCGAAGCAAATAATACAAAAACGGCTCTCATTACTTTTAACAATGCACCTGCAGTTTATTTAAAAAATAAAAAACCTAAATACATTTTAACAGAAGAAGAAAAATATTCTAAACTGGAAAAACTTGGAATTGATTATCTTTTTATTTTAAATTTTGATGAAAAATTTTCTCAAATAAACGCTTCGGAATATTTGAAAAATTTAGTTGAAAAACTTTCGCCAAAAGCAATTATAACAGGTGAAAATCATTTTTTTGGATTTAACAGAAGCGGAAACTCTGACTATTTAAATTTGATGAAAAATGAATATAATTATGAATATTTTGCAATTCCATCTATACAATTTCAAAATAAAACAGTAAGCTCATCTAAAATTAGAGAATATTTAGAGAACGGAGATATACAAAATGCAAATCTGCTTTTAGGATACAGATTTTACATAAAAGGTATTGTTCAAAAAGGTCATCAACTCGGACAAAAAATAGGATTCAGAACAGCAAATTTAAAATATCCTGAAAATATCGTCAAAATACCTACAGGAGTATATGCAGTTGAAGTAGAAATTGATAACAAAAAATATATAGGTATCGCTAATTATGGCTCCAATCCGACAGTTTCGGACAAAGGCGAAAAGCTTTTAGAAGTTCACATAATCAATTTTAATGAAAATATATACAATAAAAATATTAAAGTTAACTTTTTAGATAAAATAAGAGATGAAAAAAAATTTCAATCTTTAACAGAATTAAAAGAACAAATTGCAAAGGATATCAAATGTTTAGAGTCATAATTTTAGGCAGCGGAGATATGCTTGCGAACCTTATAATCGGTGTTAAAGATGCTAACTGCAAAATTGCGGGAGTATTTAGATACGAAAGATTAAAACACTCTTTTTTATATAGAAAGTTAAAAGATTTCTTTTGGCCTTCAAAAGAATACAGCTATATAAAAAGCTACGGATTGCCTGAAATTAAATCTAAAAGCGCAAATTCAGAGCAATTTAAAAAAGAGGTAATAAAATTAAATCCTGATTTTATAATTGTTGGAACGTGGTCAGAAAAATTAAAAAAAGAAATAATTCAACTTCCTAAAATTGCGACAATAAATGTACATCCTTCATTATTACCAAAATACAGGGGGCCCAATCCATATTTGCAAACAATTTTACATATGGAAAACGAATCAGGAATAACTTTTCATTTAATGAATGAAAAATACGATGCCGGCCCGATATTATTACAAAAAAATATAAAAATAGAACCCGAATATACAGGCAAAGAGCTTAAAGAAAAAACAGTAATTGAAGCCCGACGCGGAATTACTGAACTTTTAAATATGATAGCCGATGACTTTGTTATACCTGTTGAGCAAAATGAAAACACGGCAACATATTTTCCGCAAATAAAAAACGATGACATTATGATTGATTTTACAAAAAAAACAGCAAAAGAAATATCTGCCCAAATAAAAGCTTTTCATCCTTGGTGCAAAACCTATTTTTCGCACAAAAACAAGTTTATCAGTCCAAATCCTTATTATTTGGATATTTTAGAGAATAACACAGAATTTAAAAAAGCTGGACAAGTTGTTAATAAAAATGAAAAAGAAAAATCTTTAACTATTATATGCAAAGACGGAAAACTTTTAAAAATGTCTAATCTTGAACTATATGGCTTTTTAGGAAAAAAAATTATAACTTCATACATTAAAACTAAGATAAAAGTACAGGATTTTGCTTCTTAATTTCATACAAATAGAGGATACGCAAAATATATTCTTATGTTAGCCTCATAATGTATTTTTAACAGAGAGAGAAATTATGTTGTCAAACAGTTTTAACGAAAAAATGTTGGCTGCAGACATTTTTGAAGTCAAAAAAACATCCGACAAAATTAGAAAATTATGGCAAGATGCAAAAGACATTGAAATCACACTTGACTTCATGCAGCCAAATGGCTTTATAGGCAGATTTTTTAATGCTTTAAAAAGATAATTACGGCTTTATCAGAAATTTTATAGCTTTACCTTCTATATGCTGATTCATAGCATATTCAACATCTTGCAATCCTAAAGTTGCGGTAATAAGCTTTTCGACCTCAATTTGTCCTGAAGCTATCAAATCCAATGCTTCACGGAAATATTTTGGAGTATGGTGGAATACGCTCATTAATTTCAAATCGCCATAATGCATTTTTGTAGTATCAAAAGAAACTCTAGAACCACTCTTGCAGCCGCCGAAGAAATGAACAGTCCCGCCAGGTCTTACGCAAGCAAAAACTTGTTCCCAAATTTCAGGCAAACCAACACATTCTATTGCAACATCCAATCCTTTGTGCTCATCTGAAAATTCTTTAAATGTTTTTACAGGATTATCGTCTTTTGTTAAATCAACAATTTTGTCAGCGTGAGCAAATTCTTCTGCAAGTTTTAATTTTATTGGATTTCTTCCGCCTACAATTACTCTTGCACCTTTTAATTTTGCAACACGGGCAAACATTAGACCAATTGGCCCTATACCTATAATACCTACACTTTGTCCGGGCTTTATATCTGTTCTTGCCGCACCATGGACAACATTTGCCAATGGTTCTGCAAAGGCCGCTCTTTCAAAACTCAAATCATCAGGAAGCTTAAGCATATTTTTACTTACTATTCTTGCAGGAACAGTTATATATTCTGCGTAAGCACCATTTAATAAATCTAAGTTTTCGCATAAATTATATTCTTCTTTTTTGCAGTAAAAACATTCGCCGCAAGGCGCTGAATTTGCTGCAACAACTCTGTCGCCAACTTTAAAATCAGCTACACCTTCTCCAAGTTGATAAACTTCACCTGAAAACTCGTGCCCAAAACCTGACGGAACTTTTTTTATCAAGACAGGATGACCACGCCTAAAAGTTTTAACATCAGTACCGCAAGTCAAGGCTGCTTTAATTTTTACAACGACCTCACCTTTTTTAGGTGAAACTATATCTGTTTCTTCGTATCTAATGTCCCCAGGGGCATAAAATCTTACTGCTTTCATATTTTACCCATTTATTTTTATATATGCTTTGTATACCTTATTTGATATTGTATCATCAAAAGCTTTTTGAATATCATTTATATCAAAAACTGTTGATATTTCGTGAACATTTACTTTGCCATCCTTAAGTAAATTATAAGAATCTTCAAGATCTTTAGGCGATGGTGAATAACTGCCTAAGACAGTTAATTCTCTGTAATAAATTTCATTATTAGCATAACCCAAATTTTTTGGAGTACTTGCAAAAATTAAAATTTTTCCGCCATTTCTGACTGTTTTTAAAGCCGGTTCGATTGCCGCGTCTGCGCCTGACGTCATAAATACCGCATCCATACCAAAATCTGAAGTTTGAGATTTTACATACTCAACAGTTTCATCCAAATTTTTTGAATTGAAAGCTTTAATTCCGTTTTTATTAGCAAGTTCAATTCTGTCATCTATTAAATCACATCCATAAACATCCATCCCAAAAGCTTTTAGTCCTTGAGCCATTAAAAATCCGATAGAACCCAAACCGATTACAAGAACATTTGATTTTTCAGACAATTCACACCTTTTTATTGCTCTGACACAACAGCCTAAAGGTTCATAAAAAGCTATTTCTGCATCTTGCATATTTTCGGGAATCAAATGTGCAACATTCTTTAAATGTTCTTCAGACAAATAAATATATTCTGCAAAGCCGCCGGGGCGAATATTTGTAGATTTAAAATGTTTACACATAGAATAATTTTTATTTTTGCAATAAACACATTCAAAACAAGGAATATGATGAGAAGACACTATCCTGTCACCAATTTTAAATTTAGTTTCAGAATCAATTTCCGCAATTTCACCAACAACTTCGTGTCCTAAAACAGTTCCGTCTTTCACAAGATGTTCTCTGTATTTTACAATATCAGAACCGCATAAACCACAACCATGAACTTTCATTATAGCACCTTTTTGTCCATTTAGTGCCGGTTTTTCAAGTTCTGTTATCTCTAATTTTCCATCTTTATATATAGCTGCTTTCATACTTGGATTTTACCACAAACTTGCAAAGATGTTTTAAAAATTATATAATTCAATTATGACAATCATTAGAAAACTAAGAATATCAGACAGTGAAAAAGTCAAGAATATGATATCTTTTCTTGGCAACGATGAAGCTGAAAAATTTGTAAAAAAATTAGTAAGCACATCGTGCGACATTTTTCATTATTGGCTTCCGCTTAAACTGAAATTTTTAGCAGAATCATATGTCTTAGCAGATAACAAAGATATTCACGGTATGATTACCGTAATACCTGTAAGTGGAAATCCGCATAAAATAAATATTACAAAACTTTTATTTAAAAAAGATTATTACGACATCGGAAAACACCTTGTTGAATTTATTCTGGCACGATTTGGAGCAAAAGGAGCACAAAACTTTATAGTTTCAGTTGATGAATCTCACGATGAATTATTAAAATTATTTATTGACGGGTGCGGATTCAGAAAATGCGCTTGTGAAGAATTATGGAGAATTAATGATACAGAATTTCAATCTTCCGGAAATTCTTTATTCAGACGTTTCAGAAATTCAGATGCACAAGCTGCAGCAATGTTGTTTAATGATTCTTTAATAACACATTTTAAGCCGTCAATGTTAAAAACTAAAAATGAATATACAGACAGATTTTTCTTAGGTTTGACAGACGGAACAGAGTTTAAATATGTACTTGAAGATGAAACGTTACACACTTTGACAGCTTATTTTTCAATAAAAACTTATGATAACTTTAACTATATAATTGATATAACAGTTGCAAACGGATTCGTACCAAACTATGACGCAATATTAGGTTTCGCAAAAACAGAAATTAAAAAACGCCAAAAAGATTTTTCTATGTTTATAAAAACAAAAAAATACACTCAAAATTCAGAAAATCTTGATGAATACCTAAAGAAAAAGGACTTTAAATGTGTACAAAATCATATGATTTTGGTTAAAGATTTTTATAAATTAATAAAACAAGAATCTCAAACACATGAAGTAATTTTCTTTGCAGAAACAAACGGAAAACCAGTATTTAAACTTTAAAAAAACAAAACTTCATCAGGCTTCATAATATGGCAATTTAAATCTTTTGTATCCAAAAGCATTTTAAACTTATGAACATCTGCTTCAATTGCAGGAAAAGTATTATAATGAATAGGTATTGTAATAGTACCTTTCAACCATCTTGCGGCTATAGCGGCATGCTCGATATCCATTGTATAAGTTCCCCCAATAGGAAGCATTACCACATCCGGATTATAAAGTTTTTTAATCAATTTCATATCTGTAAACAATGATGTATCACCTGCGTGATAGATAGTAATACCGTTAATTTCAAGAATAATACCAGCAGGTTCGCCCATATACTGGCCATCCATATTTGAACTTGAATGAAAAGCCGGAACAAATACAACTCTGCCCCATTCATATTCAAGCCAGCATCCAAAATTTATACCTTGAACTCTTGCGCCTCTGTCTGCAAGATAATTTGCAAGTTCAAAAACCGCCGTTATTGTTGCACGTTTATTTTTGGCAATATCCAGCGAACTTCCGATATGGTCGGAATGTCCGTGAGTCAGCAAAATATCGGTTATCTGTTCTTGCCTGTAATCATATTTTGAATTTTGTAAAAAAGGATCAATAAGTATTGATTGTTTATTTGTCTTTATTTCAAAAGCACTGTGTCCTAAATATTTTAAATCAAAAGCCATTAAAAACTCCTTATGTTTCTAATTTATCATAGTTTATTGTAAAATACAAATATGATAAATTACGAAACACTTATGCAAAAATGTTTTGAATTAGCCCAAAAAGGGCAAGGCCAAGTCTCCCCCAATCCGCTTGTAGGCTGTGTTGTGCTTGACAAAAATGAAAACATAATTTCAACAGGATACCACCATAAATATGGAGAAAATCACGCAGAAAGAGATGCTCTTTTAAAATTAAAAAATGGTGAAGAAAAAGGCGGAACATTAATTGTAAATTTAGAGCCTTGCTCACATTACGGAAAAACTCCGCCATGTGTTGATTTAATTATCGAAAGAGGAATTAAAAAAGTTGTCATTGCAATGAAAGACGTAAATCCAATCGTTGCAGGTAACGGAATTAAAAAATTACAAGAAAACAACATTGAAGTTATCGAAAATGTATTAAGGGAACAAGCAGAAGAACTAAACGAAATATTCATAAAAAATATGACTAAAAATAAATCTTTTATCGCAATAAAAACTGCAGCAACACTTGATGGTAAAATTGCAACAAACACCGGTTCTTCCAAATGGATTACATCAGAAAAAGCAAGAAGAAAAGGCAAAGAATTAAGAAATCTTTATGACGCAGTATTAACATCTTCTGCAACGGTTCTCGCAGATAATCCAAAATTCGACTGCAAAACAAAAATTTTAATTGATAGAACACTGAAATGTAATTTTTCTATGGACTATTTTAAAACAGGCAAAATTTATGTTGCGACAACCGTAAAAAAATTACCCGTATTACCTGACAACGTTGAATTTATCAAATATACAGATTTAAAAACTTTATTTAAACAACTTTTTGCAAAAGGTATAATGTCTGTATTTGTTGAAGCAGGAGGGACATTAAACGGCTTACTACTGGAAGAAAATTTAGTTGATAAAATTTATCAATTTATAGCACCAAAAATTATTGGCGATAACAGTGCAAAAAGTGCCTTTGACGGAAGACATATATCAAAAATTGAGGAAAGTAAAAATTTTAAAATTCAATCTGTTGAACAAATTGAACCTGATATTTTAATTACTCTAAAGGCGGTAAATAATGGCTAAGGTTGATTTACATATTCATAGCAATTTTTCTGACGGAAGTGATACAATAAAAGAGCTTTTTGAAAAAATACAAAAAGAACATGTCGAAATATTTGCACTAACAGACCACGACACAATTGAAGGCTGCCATGAGATGGAACAATATACAAATAATTTTATCAGAGGAGTTGAATTAACCTGTCAGGCTGATGATATAAAATGCCACATTTTAGGCTTTAATTGTGATATAAAAAACAAAAAACTACTAAATTTAATAGAAAAAGGAAAAAAGTTACGAAGAATAAAGCTCGAAACAAGAGTACAATATTTAAAAGAAAAATGGAATATATCACTCACAAAAGATGAACTTGATTGGCTTTATTCAAGAAAAAGTGTTGTAAAAACTCATTTCGCAAATATTTTAATAAATAGAGGTCTTGCTGAAGATACCGTTTCTGCAATGAAAAAATATCTCGATGCTTGCAAAACTCCAAATACAAGATTTGACATAAAAGAAGCAGTTGAAGCTTTAAAAGAATCAGGTGCAGTAATTGTTTGGGCACATCCTATAGGCGGTGAGGGAGAAGAGCATTTAACAGAAAAAGAATTTTTACTAAAATTGGAAATTATGAAAAATTTCGGAATTCAAGGACTTGAGTGCTATTATTCAAGATATAACGAATTTGAAGAAGATTTTCTTGTAAACTGCGCAAAAAGAAATAATCTTCTTATAAGCGGCGGCAGTGACTACCACGGAACAAATAAGAAGAATATTTCTTTAGCAAAATTAAATTGCGAAAATAAATTTATCGATTCTAATTCACTAACTATTTTGCATTCTTTAATGAATTATTAAGTTTAAAGCGATTATTTCCATATGCAGGCATTTTTTGCCCATACATCATTTGCGGAGGCATCATTCCATATACACCTTTTGGCGGTTTATTACCATACATAGGAGGCATTGAACCATACATGCCATACATCATTGGTGGAGGCATCATTCCATATACGCCTTTTGGCGGCTTATTACCATACATAGGAGGCATTGAACCATACATGCCATACATCATTGGTGGAGGCATCATTCCATATACGCCTTTTGGCGGCTTATTACCATACATAGGAGGCATTGAACCATACATGCCGTACATCATTGGTGGAGGCATCATTCCATATCCGCCTTTTGGCGGCTTATTACCATACATAGGAGGCATTGAACCATACATGCCATA
>CAYLHN010000015.1:14073-22913 GCA_964383455.1 uncultured Muribaculaceae bacterium
ACATAGGAGGCATTGAACCATACATGCCATACATCATTGGTGGAGGCATCATTCCGTAACCATCTTTTGGTGGTACATTACCATACATTGGCGGATGCTGGCCATACATTTTATGATATTTTTCACCAAAATTTTGAATAACTTTGCCATTGTAATTATTATAATTACCATAAAAAGGCATTCTGTTTTGATAACTGTAGTTACTTTCCGCAGCAATTGCAACCGTCGATAAGACAACAAACAAAACAGTAACATAAATATATTTTTTCATTTCTACCCCTTCCTTTATAAATACAGTAAAACGAAAGATGAAAATAAATTGCCTAAACTCTATTTACTTTTTTATTTTTTACCGAATTCATCCATTCTTGATTATTCAAATACCAATCAATAGTTAATTTAATTCCTTCATCAAAAGTTATTGACGGTTTCCAGCCCAATTCAGATGTTATTTTATCGTTTGAAATAGCATAACGTCTGTCGTGTCCGAGACGGTCTTTCACATGTTCAATTGAACTTTCATCTTTTCCCATCGCATCAAGAATTAATTTTGTAATTTCAAGATTAGTTTTTTCGTTATGTCCGCCAATATTATATACTTCGCCTACGCTGCCATTGTGTAAAACTGTATCAATAGCTTCACAATGGTCGTATACATAAAGCCAATCTCTAACGTTTAGACCGTCTCCATAAACAGGTACTTTTTCATTATTGAGTAACTTAGTTATAAAAAATGGTATTAATTTTTCGGGATATTGATATGGTCCATAATTATTTGAACATCTTGTAATTAATACAGGCAGTCCGTAAGTTTCATAATATGCTCTAACCAATAAATCCGCACTTGCTTTTGACGCCGAATACGGTGAATTTGGCTGAATAGGAGATGTTTCATAAAAATAACCCGTTGCCCCAAGTGTCCCGTAAACTTCATCCGTTGATACCTGCAAATATCTTTCAACCCCGATTTCTTTGCATGCCTGAAGCAAGTTTAATGAGCCGTTTACATTTGTTTGAACAAAAATTTCAGGCCCTAAAATTGAGTTATCAACATGCGATTCTGCGGCAAAATTAACAACATAATCGCATTCTTTTATAATTTGTCTTACTAAATTTTTATCACAGATATTGCCATGTACAAATTCATAATTCGGATTGTTTTCTACATCTTTTAAATTTAATAAATTTCCGCAATAGGTTAAAGCATCAAGATTAATAACTTTATAATCCGCATATTTTTTCAAAATATGTTTTACAAAACAGCTGCCGATAAACCCTGCTCCGCCTGTGACAAGAAGTGTTTTCATTAAAATAAGTCCTCTAAATTTATATCGTTCAATTTTGGTTGATTTTTATCTTTTTCAGATAATATCGGTTCAAAATCTATTTCCCAATTAACATTAATTGTTTTATCGCACCACCAAACGCCTCTGTCAGCTTGAGGCGCGTATTCAAAACTTGTTTTATAGATTAACTCTGCCTCATCTGATAAAACAACAAATCCGTGAGCAAAACCGTTAGGAATGTAAAGCATTTGTTTATTTTCTTCCGAAAGTTCAACTTTAACATATTTTTTAAAAGTTTTTGACTTAACTCTCAAATCCACAGCAACGTCATAAATTCTACCTTTTGTGCATCTGACTAATTTTGCCTGTCCATAAGGTTTTGCCTGATAGTGCAAGCCTCTTAAAACATGCGCGGAAGATTTAGAGTGATTATCCTGAACAAATTTATCAACAATCCCGTTTTGTAGAAATTCGGATTTTTTATAAGTTTCAGCAAAAAATCCTCGGTTGTCACCGTAAACTTTTGGCTTTATAAGAATTACATCTTCAATATCCTGTTTTATAAACTCAAACATTATAAAAATCCTCACTAAACCAATCTATCATAGGCTTCGTTTCACCGAACGTAAACCCGAATCCGTGAGCTAAAATTTCATCTGTTAAAAAACTGTGGCTCACGTTAAAGGCTAATGGTTCTTGTGTTAATCCAAGCGCTTTGTACTTTTCTGTAGAAACTCGTCCTGTTTCTTTGTTTAAAAGATTAGAATAATTCAATCCTTCAAAAATACAAAACGGAATTCCCGGAGTATCGTTTTCACGATAAAACATTAAACCAAAAGAACGACAAATTATCCCTCTGAAATCATAAACAGAACATACCTCATTAATTAAAAACGGACAAGTATAAGCAAATTTGCCATCTGTTTTTTTCTGTTCTTCTTTTAATGTTTTTACTCTTTCCCTGATAAGCTTTTGCGTATCTTCAGGTAAAGTTTTAAACCCTTCTATCAATAAGTCAAATTCAATTTTTTTATATGGAAATTCTGCGTTTTTACAACACTTAGCACAACCCTTTTTACAGGCAATATAATCTTTTTGATGTTCAAAAAATTTAGATAATTTATCATTCAGATAAATAAGGTACTGAATGTAATTTTTCAATTCTTGACTTATTTCAGGCACTGCATTTTCCATGATAACAGTATATAATTTTTTAAAGCAAAATGTCAATCTGTGAACTATCTGCTTCGGTAATAACCTCTGACATGAGTCCCATCAGAGCGAGTATAGTCATCAACCCAAATTAAATCACCTGATTTTAATTTTTCTTCTGCTTGTGATTTTGCCATGATTTTGCCTGCTCTTAACTGTTTATTTATAAGATTTTCTAACCTTGAATATTCCTCATTTGTCATCTCATCAATTTCTTCGCGTGTAAAAATTCTTTTATCATCAATATCTTTAAAATCTATGTCATGAGAAACAGCCGCATATAGAGTTTTTGGCTTATATTCTGAGGCATCTTCTAAGCTACCCATTGATTCAATAAAATGATGTCCTACAGGAGCTGTTCCTCCTGAATAACCATCTTTTTTAGATTTTTCCCAATATCCATTTTCATTATTTTCATGAATAACATAGGTTTTACCTAAGTGACTATCAATCTTTAAATTAAATGTAGTATCATTAATGTTTCCGTAATTTCTTATATTTGTAGGATTTAAAGAGTATTTATTATCAGAAAAATCAGCAACACCATAAGCGTTAAATGTCACTGTTTCACACCCCGTTTTGTTACCCATTAATTGTGCCAAACTCCCGCCTAGCGAATGACCTGTAAATAAAATTTCTCTATTCGGAAAATCTTTTTTTATTTCTTCGTAAAAATCTTGAGCATCAATATATTGATTTGGTAACTTTTTAATATACATATTATAGTTATTCTTTGTCCAATCATTTCCTTTATTTTCAAAATCTGAACCTTTTATTGCAATTACAACTTTACCGTTTTTATAAAACGCTTCTGCGTGAAAACCTGTCTTTTTATTATCTTTTTCAGTAAATTTAATCCAATCTTTCGGAATAAATTTTTCATTTTCTTTGTAAACAGCTTGTGCAAGTGCTTTCATTTCGTTGTCAAATTTAATCGTTTGTTCCATTGTTTTTCCTTTCGTTTTTTTGTATTATTAATTTATGTTTTTTGATAAATTTAGAGATAAATATAGTTTTAATTTTTTATCCGTATGCGGATGGATTACGTTTATTCTGTTTTGTTTTTATACTTTACCTGAAATATATATAACCTATATTATAGGCAACTCTGAACACAGTTTCGGAGTCGTGGTAACACTAATATTAATTTCCGCTATGGCTTTTATTTGCTCATTTGTTGCATTAATAACATTTATACTTGAACAAATCTTCTATTGGAAAATTAAAAATAAAAAGTTGCTAAGCAACAAATTAATATTCATATTACAACTTACAGGTATTATTTTTGCAATTTTACCTACATTGTTATTTTTATACATTTCATTTTTTATATGTTTTAATATATGATATTCATTGATTACCTCTTTATTTTATGTATAATTTAACTATGATTATTAATCATTTACGACAATCTTATACTTTTAATAGTTTATGCATTTGCGGAATCATAAACTTTGTTATATTTTTCATATCCATTGCTATTATTACGATTACAATAATCCTGTTAAATAGTCCTGAACCAATACTTGGAATTGCTATTATTATTCATTTTATTGGATTAATTGATACAATTATTTTTTTGTTTGCTATTTTATTTGCAATTTTTGAATATGTATGCGCAATTCAAATTAAAAATAAATCTTTAATCGCGAATAAAATAGTAAAAGCGTTTCAAATAATCGGAATTATGTTTTTTTAGCTGCCAATTATTTTTATTTTTTTTATAAATGGTCATAGATATCTTAAACAGCTTATATTTGATTTCAAATATAATTTATTTTAATTTTTAGTATTTCAAATCGTTTGTTCCATTGTTTTTCTCCTTACTTTTTGATAGCGTATTTACGTGAAGTTTTTAGATAATTGCAAAAATAAATATAGTTACAACTTTTTATCAATTTGTGGGTGGATTGTTTTTTTACTTTTTACATCTTTCTATGTAACAGCAACAATTTTTAATTGGTATGGCTCTGCAATTTCATTAATGTTTTTAATTATATTTTTTATAAATGTTATATTTTTACTTGTATCATTTATAATTTTGGTATTAGAAGAAATATTTAATTGGAAAATTAAAAATCAGAAGTTTTTAAATAATAAGTATATTTCTATATTGCAAATTTTGGGTACTATTTTTAATATTTTACCAATTTTATATTTTTTATTCATATTTTTTAGTTAAATCAGTGCAAGTGCTTTCATTTCGTTGTCAAATTTAATCGTTTGTTCCATTGTTTTTCCTTTCGTTTTTTTGTATTATTAATTTATGTTTTTTGATAAATTTAGAGATAAATATAGTTTTAATTTTTTATCCGTATGCGGATGGATTATTTTTGTACTATATTTAATTATTTTTAGTTTCATTGTTTTATCTCCTAATGAAGGTTTTCCTGCTTTAATATTTTTCTACTTTTTTTTATTACTTTTAGGTTTAAATGTATTTTTTTATATAATTACTTTTTTCATATATGTTTTCGAAACTATTAATTTTAAACGAATAACTAATGAAAAAGTTTTGAATAATAAATTCATTAAAATCTTTCAAATATCAGGAATAGTTCTTGCCTTTTTACCGCTCATAACAATTATGATTGTTTTAATTACAGGATTTACCAAAGATTTGGTATATTCAATTTGAAATGTAAAATAACTTTAAAAGTGCTTTCATTTCGTTGTCAAATTTAATCGTTTGCTCCATTGTTTTTCTCCTTTTTGAATATTGTACAATTTTATTTTTATTAAAAAGACCGTAATTTCACGTACGTGAAATTACGTAGGTAAAATCACGGACAATATAAGGCGGGATTTGCGTAAATACGCAAATCCCGCCTATTAAAAATGAATTATAAAACTTATTTATTAGCTTTATCTTGTTGTATAATAAGTTTCAATGCCTCAACACCAACTTTTACTGCTGCTGAAGTATCTTCGCTCATTTTTTGGTCTAAGCCTGCTGCTTCTCTTTCCTGATTCCAAATTACATGGAAACAAGAACCGCAGCGACATTTCAAAGCATCTGCAACGACAAACAGTGCTGCCGATTCCATTTCTGAAGCTTTAACACCCAATCGTTTCCAAGCTTCCCATTTGTTTAACAATTCATATGAAACAGGCATTTTCTTAGGACTGTGTTGACCATAGAAAGCGTCTTTACATTGAACAACACCTGTGTGAGTAGTTTTACCCATTGCCAAAGCTGCTTGTCTTAAAGCAACAGTAATATCCAGGTTAGCAACAGCAGGGTATTCAATAGGAGCATATTCCATTGAAGTATGTTCAAATCTGATAGCACCTGTTGCAACAACAATATCGCCTGATTGAACATCTAAATCAATACCACCGCATGTACCGACACGAATAAATGTATCAGCACCGATATTGTGTAATTCTTCCATTGCGATTGATGCAGACGGGCCGCCAATACCGGTTGAGCAAACACTAACTTTTTCACCCAATAAAGTACCAGTATAAATATTGTATTCTCTGTTTTGTGCTACATGATGCGCATCATCAAACAATTTTGCGATAGATTCACATCTGCCAGGATCACCCGGTAATAATACATAACGACCTACATCGCCTTCAACACAGTGAATGTGAAACTGTTTTTCTAATTCTTGCATGTTTTAACTCCCTTTATTTTGTAATAAACACTTAGTGAAACAATTATATCATCACAAATTAATTTTGCAAGAGATTAATCAGTCATATATTTAGCCGAAAAATGTTACTTTATACTGTTTTTTCAAATTATATGTAATATAATAAAATCAAATAAAAGGAGATTAAATGAGAGAAGAACTTTTAACAATAATTGAAAAAAACAGTCGTATAGATTTGAAAGAATTATCGGTTATCCTTGGAGTTACAGAGCAGGCAGTTTTAGATGAACTTGCGAAATTAGAACAAGAAGGAATAATTTGCGGATATCACACACTTATTGACTGGGATAAAACTTCTGTTGAAAAAGTTAATGCACTTATAGAAGTTCGTGTTACACCTCAACGCGGACAAGGTTTTGATAAAATTGCAGAAAGAATTTATAACTACCCCGAAGTTAAATCTGTTTATTTAATTTCAGGCGGTTACGACCTTTTGGTAACATTAGAAGAAAAATCGCTTAAAGAAATTTCCGCTTTTGTATCAGATAAATTATCAACTCTTGAAAGTGTTTTAAGCACTGCAACACACTTTATTTTAAAAAAATACAAAGACCACGGAACAATTTTAGATAAAAAACACGAAGACGAAAGAGAAATTATAACTCCATGAGCATACCAATTTCTGAAAAAATAAAAAATATTCAACCATCAGGTATTCGTAAATTCTTTGATATAGTAAGCGAAATGAAAGACGCTATATCGCTCGGCGTTGGAGAACCTGATTTTGATACCCCTTGGCATATCCGTGATGAGGGGATTTATGCTTTTGAAAAAGGAAAAACTTTTTATACATCAAATGCAGGTCTAAAACCGCTAAGAGAAGAAATTTCAATTTATTTAAAACGAAAACAAAACATCTTTTACAACCCTAATGATGAAATTCTAGTTACAGTCGGCGGTTCTGAGGCTATTGATATTGGATTACGCGCAATGGTAAATGAAGGTGATGAAGTTATTATTCCGCAGCCATCTTACGTTTCTTATGCTCCTTGTGCTGATTTGGCTGGAGCAAAAAACGTTTATATTAACCTGAAAGCTGAAAACAATTTCAAATTAACCGCAGAAGAATTACAAAATGCGATTACAGACAAAACAAAAATATTAATTCTTCCATATCCAAACAACCCTACAGGTGCGATTATGGGCAAATCTGACCTTGAAAAAATCGCCAAAATTATTATTGACAATGACATTTTTGTTATTTCTGACGAAATATACGGCGAATTAACATATAACGGTCAGCACGTTTCAATTGCAAGTCTTGACGGAATGAAAGACAGAACACTATTGATTAACGGTTTTTCTAAAGCCTACGCAATGACAGGTTGGCGATTAGGTTATGCTTGCGGGCCAAATGAACTCATTAAACAAATGACAAAAATTCACCAGTATGCAATTATGTGCGCACCTACAATAAGCCAATATGCCGCAATTGAAGCATTAAAGAACGGTGATAATGACGTTTTGGAAATGAAAATTTCTTATAATCAACGCAGAAGATTTTTGCTTAATGCATTTAAAGATATGGGATTAGAATGTTTTGAACCAAACGGAGCATTTTATGTATTTCCATGTATAAAAGAATTTGGAATGACAAGCGAAGAATTTGCAACAAAATTACTTGAAGAAGAGCACGTTGCAGCTGTTCCGGGAACAGCATTCGGTGAAAGCGGAGAAGGATTTTTGAGAATATCTTACGCTTACTCACTTGATACCTTAAAAATTGCTATGGAACGCTTAAAACGATTTGTTGAAAAACTCAGAGCCTAAAAACCTATGTGCTTTGTTTCCTTTGGTTTTTCTATTAAATTATTCAATACCCGAATAATCTCATTTATTCTGCTATCGTTTTTTTCAATATATAACAACAAAAGTTTTCTTAATTCCTCAATTTCAAGATTTTTTTGTGATGTTTGAAGCGCATATTGCCTTATTTTAACAAATGTATCCATAATTTGAATATTAATTTGAATAGCTCTTTCGGATTTCAATACACTTGATAGCATAGCTATTCCCTGCTCTGTAAATACATAAGGTGGATATTTTCTTATATCATTCTTAAAGTCACAATTTGTGACCTTTAAATCATACCATTCTTCTTTAGTTAATTTAAACATAAAATGAGTAGGAAATCTTTTTATATTTCTTTTCACAGATTGATTTAAAACTTTTGTTTCAACACCGTAAAGTTTTGCCAAATCACTGTCCAGCATAACTTTACAACCTCTGATTTCGTATATTAAATTTTGAATAACAACTAAATCGTTTGACATAATAATTATTGTTCAACTAATTTATTTATTCTGTTACAGAAAGCTTCTGCTGTTAATTCTTTTCCGGTAACTTCAGTGAGAATTTCGTTATCGTCTTTTGAACCGCCGTATTTGAACAAATTGTTATTTAAATAATCTGCTGTTTTATCGTTTTCTGTTAATTTTCCGAATTTATCAGTTAGTGCATCATACAATTGTGCTTTGATTAATGATGCTCTAAAATAGTTTTGGTAATACGCTGGATGTGATAAGAAGTGAGGAATAGTTGCCCATTCGTTAGTTGCTTCATCTTTTTCACTTCTGCCTTTATATTTTACATTCATATCTTTCCATAATTTTTTCAAATCTTGGTCAGGATTTTTGTACATATTACGTTCAAAGTCAATAATTGCCATACTGTGACCGAC
>CAYLHN010000016.1:0-22188 GCA_964383455.1 uncultured Muribaculaceae bacterium
TTATGAAACTTTTGCTGCCAAAAGTTTCCTCCGTCCGAGCAGGACAAATTTATTTTCCCTATACCGACATTGTCGGTATCCTCATCTGTAAGGCTCGTAAACTCGCCAACATCTGATTTGTCTGCAACAATTATTAATTGTTTCGTTCGGCAGAGTCCTATACACAAATTTTGATAAATATATTAAATCAGCTCTTATTTTTTATCTTTAAATTTTGTTAAATATCAACAAAAATAGCGTAAACTCTTGCATATTTATGTTACTATTTATGTAACAAGATGAGGAATTTACTATGGAAAAAAGAGATACTTGGAATTCAAGATTTACATTTATATTGGCAGCAGTTGCTTCTGCTGTCGGTTTGGGTAATATGTGGCGTTTCCCCGGAATTGTTTATCAAAACGGCGGAGGTGCTTTTTTAATACCTTATTTTATTGCAATAGTTACTGCAGGTATTCCGCTTTTAGCTATGGAAATTTCTATAGGTAAACATTTTCAGGCAGGTTCACCGATTGCCTTGAAGCGAATGAACAAAGGCTTTGAATGGATTGGATGGCTTGGTGTCGGTACTGCATCTTGTATTGCGTCTTATTATTCAACCGTTTTGGCTTGGGTTATATATTATGTTTATCTTTCATTTAAATCGCCTTGGATTCATAAAGTTGCCTCTGATGTATTTATGCAGGATGCGCTGCAAGTTTCAAGCGGAATGTTTGATATAGGCGGATTTGTTCCTGCTATTTTAATTTCAATGATTATAGGATGGTTTTTAATTTGGGTATGCATAAGAAACGGTGTAGATTCTGTTAGTTCTGTATTGAATTATGTTGTAACAGTTCCGTTGGCATTACTTGTTATTTTAATAATAAGAGCCGTAACTCTGCCCGGTGCAATAGATGGTATTTATTATTATCTTGTACCTGATTGGTCAAAATTATTACAGCCAAGTGTATGGGCTGCTGCGTATGGACAGGTATTTTTCTCATTAAGTATTTTATTCTCGATAATGGTTGCTTATGGAAGCTATTTACCTAAAGATGCTCCTGTAACCTCAGATAGTATTATTATTGCTTGCGCAGACGCATTTATAAGTTTTATCGCAGGCTTTGCTTGTTTTGGCTCTTTGGGCTATTTATCTCATATACAAAATATTCCTATTTCGGAAATGACTCATTCAGGTATAATGCTTGCATTTGCAACTTATCCGACTGCTATTGCAGCAATGCCAGGCGGTAAATGGATGGTTATTCTATTCTCTTTAATTTTCTTTGTAATACTATTTACCCTTGCTTTGGGCTCGGTTTTCTCAATTGTTGCAGGGGTTACAACTTCTTTCAAAGACAAATTCGGAACTCCAAAACGAAAAACTGCAACCTTCTTTTGTGTTGTAGGCTGTTTAATTGCAATGATTTATACAACTCACGCAGGTTTATATTGGGTTGACATTGTTGATCACTTCATGAACGATTTAAATTTAATTGCCATAGGACTTTTTGAAACAATTGCTTTAGGCTGGATTTTTGGGGCGGATAAAGTTCTTGATATTATCAACAAAGATTGTAAATTAAAATACGGAAAATCCTGGATATTCTGTATTAAATATTTATGTCCGCTGGTTTTTGCAGGTATAGTTGCAAGTTATTTATACGAAAATATAAAACATCCTTACGGCGGATATCCTGTATCAAATCTGCTTGTTGCAGGCTGGGGATTTGTACTTGTAACGGTTGTATTCAGTATCATTATGACATTCTTTAAAGATGCAAAAAATACTGAAGAAATAAAAGATTAATTTGCCATAAAATCACCCGATTATAGGATAAAAAACGATTAAAAAATCGTTAAAGTGGGTATATATGAAATGGAGGACAAAGCCTATGAGTTTTGATGTTAATCCTTTAAATAATATCCCACAATTAAAAGCAGCGCAAACACAAGATGGCGGTGCGGGTAACACAGGTTATTTTGAAGAACAGCGTAAGAAAAAAGAAGAGCAAGAAAGAAATAAAAGTGTCTTTAAAGATGACAAAGCAAAAGATACTTTTACATTAGAAGATGCCAAAGAAGTAAGCTATGCAGAGCCTCCGCTTTTATTGAAAATTGTAAATTACTTTAAATTAATAATAAAGAGTTTATTTAAAAAATAAGTCAAATTGTTCCCAACTGAATTTTTTATTATTTGCAAATTCAATCAAACTTCGGCGATTGAGATTTTTTAATTTGTTAAAAACAAAACCGTAATCTTCATTTCCGGACATTGATACTAGCGGTATATTTGCTTCATTTGCAAGATTTTCAACTTTGTAATCGTAACTTATTGCAAGTGTTTTTATACCGTATTTTATCGCAATGAGAATTGCGTGAAAACGCATTGCTATCATATACTCAAGATTTGCCATTAAATCAATAATTTCTTGCTGAGTTTTTCCGCATATAACCTTAACTTCCATATCAGAATTTATTGATAATAAAAGCTGTTTAAAGTGTCTGCAAAGTTCTAAATCATTATTATCCTGAAATGAGTATATTTCAATTTCTTTATCGTGAAAATCTAATGCAATTCTGTTTGCAAGAGTTATGAGTAATTTTTCATTCAGGGTTTTAAATTTTCTTAGTTGAACGCCGACTTTATTTTGAGGATTAGAACCTTTTACCTCAAGATTAAAAATCGGATCGCAGACAAGTATTGCATTATTTATACCCCAGCCTCTAAGTAAAAACAAACTTTTATCATCTCTGACGCTCACTCGGCTGCATTTTTTTAGTACGGATTTTGTTATAATTTCACCTAATTTATTTTTAATAGGTCCAATACCCTGTGCAAAAATTAGGGTAATTTTACCGAATAATTGCGCTGTCATAAGCACAAAGAGGTAATAAAATAAGCTTTTTACACTTGTTGCATCCTGTAATAAACTTCCTCCGCCTGATATTAAAATATCACAATTTATTATGGCAAATAATACATCAAAAAAGCTAAAACTATTTACAGCCTTTACCTTATGGATTTCAGTTGTTTTCTTAGGATTTAAAGAAAGGACAGTAATATCTGCGTTATATTTATTTAATCGTTGAATAATAGTTTCAAGAATTGCTTCGTCGCCAAAGTTATCAGCTCCGTAGTAGCCTGAAATTAAAACTTTTTTAGCCATAGTTATCTTTTCTTAGTGTAAAATGTTCAAAATGTTCTTAGCCTTTTGAGTAATTTCAGCGTATGACATATCTTTATAAAAATCTCTGCCTACACCTACAGCTTTTGCACCGGCATCTATATACGCAGGTACTTCTGCAAGTTTTATATGCCCCATTGGCATAATATTCAAAAATGGCATTGGTCTTAACATGTCTTCGATATATTGAACTCCGCCAAGCGCAGTTACAGGGAATATTTTTATCAACGGAACACGAGATTGCCAAGCTTCGTAAGCTTCATTTGGAGTTGAAGCTCCTGCGATAAACGGCATTTTTCTGTTTTTAGAAATTTTAACTATATTCATTTGATAAACAGGTGAAGAAAATAATTTTGCTCCGCTTGAAATAGCTTGTTCAGCCTGCTGCTGCGTAATTATTCCGCCTGCACATACAGCTGCGTACTTTGAAATTTCATCAATTGCAGTATATAAAGATGGATTTTCAACTACAATTTCCATAACTTTTATTCCGCCATCAATTAATGCTTTTGCTATATCAATAGCTTTTTGAGAATCTTTGTTTCTTACTATCGGATAAATTTTTTCTTCCGAAATCAATTCCATAACATTTTTATTCATAATTGTATCCTTTTTTCAAGTTTTATTATATCATGAAAGAAATAAGACGGAAAAGGATAATCATGAAAAAATTAAAATCCATAATAATATTTGTAGTATTTATTGTTTTAATTCTTGTCGCTTACGTTATATTCGGCAGTTTTTTTGAACCTCGTGTATATAATTTAATGGTTAAAAATTTTGTAGCGTCACACAAAGGTTCTGACGGTATCGTTTTGGTTGTAATTGACGATAAGTCAATTGAACGCTATCGCTGGCCTTGGAGCAGAAATTTATATGCAAAGATTTTTGATTATATGGGACATTACACAAAAGCTAAAATCATCGGATTTGACGCTGTTATGACGACTCCGGATAATGAAAATCCAAAAGCCGATTTAGAACTTTATGATACAATTAAAGATTTAGATAATTTTGTGGGTGGCTTCAATTTACTTAGAGGAAATTATACCGACGCTAAAGAAGGTGAACAGTATGACAAAGCTTTTAAGGAAAAATTTAGCTACCCAATCGAGACAAAAATATCAACAAACGATTTAGCAAGATTTAACAGCTTGTCAAAATATCCTAAAGGTTATTTTGATTCTTTGCCTAAAGCCGGCTCTGTTTGGGTTCTTACGCATCCTATTGACGGATTTATTAAAGATATGCCTCAATTAGTATATTATAAAGGTGATTTGTATCCTTCTTTAGGGCTCAGAATGTTTGCAAAACTAAATAATACAAAGCATATAAAATTAACTAAAAACCATTTGATAATAAATGGTGATGAAGATATAAAAATTCAAATTCATAAGCGTAAGGGCGGTATTTTTAACTTCCTGCATTTTTACAAAAATTATAAAGATTCCGATTATACTCATAAAGTTTATTCTGCTGTTGATATCATTGACTCAATGGAAGCTATTCGTGCAGGGAAAACTCCAAAAATTGATCCAAACAATTTTGATAACAAAATTGTATTTGTCGGAGCAAATGCTAAAGCTTCAGGATTAGGTTTAGAGGATGCTTTGCCTACTCCTATGCAAAGTAAGCACCCCGGAGTAGATATACAGGCAACTAACCTTGATAACTTAATTCACAACCAAACAGTGCGTTCAATTTCTTCAGTGCAAGAATTACTTTTGAATTTATTTCTTGTAATTTTAGCATTTGTTGTTGTTGCTAACTATTCACTTATTGCAGGATTGGGTATTATGGCAGTAATGGTTATAGGATACATATTTATGTCCGTACTGTCATATAAATTAAATTTTGCAGTTCCTGTAATTACCCCTATTGCACTGCAAATGGTAACTATGATTTTTGGCTATTCAAGAAAATTTATTGTTGAATCCAGAAACAAAGAAAAAATTAAAGATGCAATGGGTAAATATATTTCTCAGGATATTATGGAAAATGTTGTAAGCAATATAGATAATGTTAAATTGGGCGGCAAAAAGGCTGATGTAACCGTTTTATTTGCTGATATCAGAGGATTTACCTCTATGAGTGAAAAACTTCAACCTGATGAAATTTCTGTTATATTAAATGAATACTTTACTGCATTAGAACCAATTATAAGCAGTTACAACGGTGTTATTAACAAGTTTATCGGTGATGCGGTAATGGCAATTTTTGGCGAACCAATTCAAGATAAAAATCACGCAGTAAATGCTGTAAAATGTGCTAACGCAATGTTATTAAAAGTTCAGCAGCTGCAAGAAAAATGGCTGGAAGAAGGCAAGCCGAAAATTGAAATCGGGGTTGGTATAAATACAGGTGAAGCATTTGTCGGAAATATAGGTTCTGAAAAGCGTCTTGAATACACAGTAATTGGTGACATGGTTAACCTTGCAAGTCGTATAGAAAGTTATAACAAAGTATACAAAACTCAATTCTTGATAAGTTCATCTACTTACGAACACGTTAGAGGTATTGCGGATGTTATTAAAATTTCAGAAGTAAAAATTCGCGGTAAAGAAAAGAAAATGAATATTTATGAAGTTTTGAGGCTTACAGAATGAAACATTATCTGATTGTAGATGATTCTCCAAGCTGGATTAAATATCATTATGATAACTTAAAAGCTCTATATGGCGATGATATAGAAATTGATAAAGCATATAGTGCTAAAGAAGGCTACGATTGGGTTTATAATTATTTGGAAAATCCTTATGACGTAATAATAACAGATTTATCTATGGAATATGATTATTCTCCAAAATTTGCAGGCGAATGGCTTGTTGAACAAATTCAACTTTTAAAATCTTATTACAAAACGAAAATAATAATTATTTCAGGCTCAATGCAGATAAAAAACATAGCAGAAGGCCTTGGAACAGAATATGTTCCAAAATCTTTAATTGCGAACGACCGAACCTTATATCAAAATTTTTAATTGATGAGGATTGCATAATCGCATAATTTGCCGGTGTTCAGGATGCAATAAATTGCCCTCTGCTAAGGCATACGTTCAAACAGTCTCTGTGACAATCGATTTGGTACAATGAATCGAAGTCTTGGTCTTACTGACCATATCTGTTTTAGTGAAGAACATGGAGGCATGCCTTATATTATTTATGTTCCACTATTACCATGACGCATAACATCAAACATGTATTTTTCATGATTTTTGTAACAAAACTTTTTGGTGTTTTTCGAACGCTTCTTTTATTGATTTTTCATAAGGAGCCCTTAAAATACCAACTTCAGTTATGATTCCAGCAATTAATTCATTTGGAGTTACATCGAATCCCGGATTTATAACGTTTACCTTATCCGAACAAATTATTTTTCCGTTAATATGTGTAACTTCCTCTCTTGAACGCTCTTCAATAGGAATTTCTTTTCCGGATTTAATACTAACGTCAATTGTAGAAAGAGGAGCAGCAATATAAAACGGCACATTATGATATTTTGCTGAAATTGCAACGGTATAAGTACCAATTTTGTTTGCAGTATCTCCGTTCAAGGCAATTCTGTCAGCACCGACACAAACCATATCTATCATGCCTTTACTCATAAAATATGAACACATGCCATCTGTTATAAGTGTTACAGGAATTCCGTCCATCGCAAGTTCAAAGGTTGTAAGTCTTGCACCTTGTTGACGGGGACGTGTTTCATCGGCAAAAACTTTAATCGTTTTGTCTCTATCGTAAGCAGAACGAACAACGCCAAGTGCAGTCCCATAACCGCCTGTTGCTAAAGCACCTGCATTACAGTGTGTAAGTATTGTTGCACCTTTTGGTACAACTTCTGCGCCGTTATCTCCAATTTTTTGACATCTTTCAATATCATCTTTTTCTATTTCAATGGCCTTTTCTGTCAATTCTGAAATTAATGTTTTGATATCAGATGATGATTTTTTAATAATATTTTTTTGTTGTTCGCAAGCCCACATTAAATTTACTGCAGTAGGTCTTGATGTTGCCATGTAATCTGCTTTCTCAATTAGCTGTTTCTTAAACTCATCCGGTGATAAATTTTGCTTTTCTAATTCTTGAGCAAATAACACAACACCTTGCGCACCCGCAATACCTATTGCCGGCGCCCCTCTTACAATCATTGTTTTTATTGCATCAAACATTTGCTGACCTGATGTAATATCCACGTATTTGTATTCATAAGGAATAATCGTCTGATCAAGCATTTTTGAATGATTGTCAACCCATTGAATAGGTCTTATTTTTGATTCAAATGTCATAAAGTATACCTTTCTTTATTAAAATTTATATTTATCACTTTCACTATTGTCTAATCCTGATAATAATTCATATACATAAGACATTGCAAGTCCTGCAAATGCGTTCATTAAAGCGCTTAAAAGAGCCACAAAGAAAACAAGCATGACTAAAACAAATACCCCGCCAAAGCTTGTAAAGAAAAATCTCATTATAAAATGTGCTGCAAACGGAGGAATTAATCCTAAAATAATATCTAAAGGTATATAAACTACAGATGCTGCAATAAAAGAAACAAATCCTATTACACACCCTAAAATTGCACCTTCTTTTAAATCAAATGCTCCTATTAAATTTTCGCGTTTCATATAAACTAGTATAAACACGGAAAGACAAATAACTAAAATTGTAATCGTAAAAATATTTAATATTGGAAATATAGTTAAAAATCCCAGTATCGCACCTGCTAAGGCGCTTAATATCGAAATTTGTTTTAAAAGCAGCGAATTAATCATATTTTCTCCTTTATTTTAATACAGGACATTTTCTGACATGACAAATAGCAATTGCTATCGAATCTATTGTATCATCAAGTTTCGGTAAATTCTCTGTATTAAGTGTAATTTTTACCATTTGTTCAACTTGTTTTTTATCGGCACGGCCAAACCCTGTAAGCACCTGTTTGACCTCCATCGGTGTATATTCATAACACGGAATACCAAATTTTTCAAGAGCCATTATTATAACCCCTCTAGCCTCTGCAACAGGAATAATTGTCGTTTGATTTCTAAAATAAAAAAGCTTTTCCACAGATGCTATATCCGGTTTATACTTTTCAATAATTAGAGAAATATCTTGAAAAATTTCAAGTAGTCTTGAAGAATCAGAATTACCTTTTTGCGTTTGAACCGAACCTGACGTTACTAGTTTTACATTATCACCGAATACCTCGATAATACTGTATCCTACTATTGCCATCCCAGGATCAATACCTAATATCTTCATAAAAATATTATATCAATTAATTTTGCCGAGGCAATAATTTAACAAATTTCAATAGAAAAGTATAAAAAACAAACAAGTATTAAGATTTGTAAAGTGTTAAAATGACACTATTACTGAGTTGCAGGTTTTCTCTAAAAAAGATTAAAAGAATTTATTGACATAAAATAAATTGTATGCAATAATAATCTTGTGCATTAAATAGTGTAGTCGAAACACTTTAAATAGCATAACATTTACCCAAAAAACATATAAACTCCTAAATAATAAACACTAAAAAAGAGACCATTAGGATGCAGAAAACATACACTCAGAGATGAGTGTTTTTTTTTGAACAAATTAAATTTTAAAGTTTGTAAAGAATTTGGCATGTAAAAAAAAATACTGTATTATATTGCTATGAAAAGCGGTTTAATAGTTATTGTTGATGACGAACAAATGGTTACGTCTGCATTTAAGACTCTTTTAAAACTAGAGGGTTTTTCTGATTGTGAAAGCTTTAACAGTCCAATCAAAGCAATTGAATTTTTAAAAAACAATAAACCTGATATTATAATATCAGATTTTATAATGCCTGAAATGAATGGTTTAGAATTTTTATCAAAAGCAAAAGAGTTGTACCCTGATGTAAGTAAGATTTTACTAACAGGCTATGCAGATAAAGAAAATGCTATTCGTGCTATTAATGAAATTGGGTTATATAAGTACATTGAAAAACCTTGGGACAATGATGATTTAATTATTACAATACAAAACGGTATTGAAAGAAGCAACTTGCTGGACAAGTTAAACGAAAAGATAAACGAGCTTGAGGTCGCTCATAAAGAACTTGAAAAATATTCTCACAATCTTGAAGATTTAGTTGCTCAGAGGACAGCTGATTTAGTTCAAGCTCATGCAAAATTAAAAGGTATTGTCACTTATTGTGCTGACGGAATTATTATTACAAATAAAAATGGTGAAATTGAACAAGTTAATCCGGCAACCGAAAATCTTACAGGTTTGAGCGAAAATCATCTTTTGCATACAAAACTTTCCGATATTGTATATGGCGGCGATATAAATAAAACATTTGAGGAATGTTTAGAAGAAGGAGAAGCGGTTCTTAGAGATTGTACAATATTAAACACTTTAAGTGAAAAACAAATTCCTGTTGATATAAGTTTTGCACTTATTTCGCCTGAAGAAAATAATCACTCCGAATTAAAATTTGTTGGCGTAATTCGTAATATGACAGTTCAAAAAGAAACAGACAGATTAAGAGATGATTTTATCGCAACACTTACACATGACATGAGAACGCCTCTTACTGCGGCTATTCAAACATTAGAATTTTTCTTGGACGGAACTGTCGGAGAATTAAATGAACGTCAGCATATGTTGTTATCAACAATGAAATCGAACAGTGAAGGCTTGCTTGGTTTAGTAAACAGCTTATTGACAGTTTATAAATTTGATGCGGGAAAAGTTGAATTAGTAAAAAGCAATTTCAATGCAAAGGACATGATTTTACAACGTTATGAGGAATTAAAACCTCTTGCTGACAAGAAAAATATTGAATTTAAAGTAAATTTTGAAACAAATGATGATTTAATAATAACCGCAGACAGAGAACAAATAGGCAGAGTTGTTGCAAATTTATGCGGTAATGCGGTTAATTATACAAATCCTGGCGGTAAAATAGAAATTACAGTAAAAGAACAAGCAGGTGACTTTATTTTCTCCGTTTCTGATACAGGAAATGGGATACCAAAAGAAGATATTCCGCACTTGTTCAAGCGTTTTTCTCAAGGCACAAGCAGAAAACGTTCAACAGGAACAGGCTTGGGATTATATCTTTCACGTCAAATAATTGAAGCTCATGGCGGAAAAATTTGGCTCGAAACGAAAGTAAATAAAGGAAGTGAGTTTTCATTTATTTTAACTGATGTTGCAGTAACTCCTCAAAAAGAAAGGCTTACAGTATAATGTCAAACATAAAAGTACTTATTGTAGAAGATCATATGATGGTTAGAATGGGACTTTCGCTTGTTTTGGAAAAAATTGGAGATATTGATTTAATAGGCGAAGCTCAAGACGGTTTGGAAGGAGTATTAAAAGCACAAAGATTACTTCCCGATGTAGTTTTAATGGACATTGGTTTACCTGAAATAGACGGAATTGAAGCTACAAAAAGGATAAAAGAAACTAATCCTGAAATAAAAATTTTAATGTTCACATCAAGAGATAGCGAAGATGATGTATTATCTTCGTTTGAAGCAGGCGCAAACGGTTATATCATGAAAGGTGCAAATGCAGAACAAACAGAAAGGGCAATAAAATCTGTTTCTGAAGGTACAGGATGGTTAGATCCTCAGATTGCACGCATAGTTTTATCAAGTATTCAGCGTTCAAACAAACAAACTTCAAACGGCCCTACAGGTGATATAAAATACCAGGAAGGCAAAAACATTTACGGATTAACCGAAACGGAAATGGACATTTTAGCTTTGCTTGTAGAAGGATTAACCAATCCTCAAATTGCAGAACGCCGTGTTATAACTAAGGCAACCGCAAAAGCACATGTACATAATATTTTACAAAAACTTTGTGTTGCATCTCGTTCGCAGGCTGTAAGCAAAGTTTTGACAGAAGGCTTGGTTTAAAGTGTTTAATAAATCATTTATTTATTTACTGATATTGATGTTTTTTACATCTGCATCTTGTTTTGCTTTGGTAAGAGATGAATGGGATTATCAGCGCAAAGTTCAGGAAAAAGCAGCAAAAGAAAAATATGAAAAAAAGAAAATGCCCGAATCAGGATATATGACAGTTGAAGAGTATGAAAAAAAATCAGCGGCAAAAGACAAATCTACAGGCGATGGCGATTTCATAAAAAAAGTTGAAGACAGCAAAATGAAATATGTTCCTCAGCCAAAATATATATTAATAAGGTACAACGACCCTCCCGGAAGCACGGAACTAAATATAGACAGAAAAAGAGCAAGGTACGACAGACAGGATATTTTACCCGGATTAATAGCGCCTGATACAACTCTTATGGTTACTCCTGTTGTATCTTATTATGCAAAAAAACATATGACTGAAGGTGATGTTTATATAATCTATCTTAGAGAAGGCATGCCTGATGTTGAAAAAGTTATGAAAGCTAACTTTGCTGCAAGAGAATCAAAACCTATTTTTTCGACTGATAGAACCGTTATTGAATGGGGTTTATTTAAAACAATAACTCCTGTTGATTTCTCTGCTGATTTAACGAAAGTTGTTGCAAAAGAAAAAATTGGCAGTGCTGAAGATGGTATCTGGCAGACAAATTTACTCGTTTATGATTTCAATACAAAAGAAACAAAAAAGCTTACGGAAATAAGAGAAGCTATAAGATATTATTGGAGAACAACAAAAAATCTTGATTTAAAAGATATCAGATGGGATATTTACCCGCTTGGTTTTGATTTTAAAAATCCTCATAGAATTTTAGTTTCTGCCTATGCATATACAGGCAACCCGCCAAGAAGTTTAGGAACATGGAGTATAGATTCGGATGGCACACAGGTAAGAATGGAATCGTTAACAGACGAGAATGTTCAGGTTAGTACTATAGGCCTAAAAATCATTCAAGACGGTATAATTGATCCGGCCAGTGCGGAAGCAGAAGCTAAATTAGCAGAAAAATATGAAAAAAAAGAAAAAAAAGATGCAATAAAAGCACAACGAGAAAAAAATAAGAAATTAAAAAAAGAATATCTAGAAGAAAAAAAAGAAATTCGACAAGAATATAAAGAATTAAAAAAAGAAGATTTATCAGATTTTACAAGAACACAAAAAGTTCAAAGAAATCTGCCATTTACACACAAAGGCGGTAAACTTACCGGTGCTGATTAACAATAAGAAATAGATTTTGCAAGTTTATACAAATAAGAGTTCATTTTAGAAAAATTCTTTGCTAGATTTTCTTTATCAGTTCTGGAAAGATGTTTTATTCGATATTCTTCTTTCATAGCCTCAGATTTTGTATTAAATTCCTCAAGAAAAGCAACGGAAATCGGTTTATTAGCTTTTGTATATTTAGCACCGAAACCTTCCGTATGTTTTTTATAACGTTTTTCAATATCATCTGTGTACCCGCAATAATATGTATTATTTTCTGTAAGTAACAGATAAGTATAATATTTTTTTTCGTCCATAAGTTTATGTTATACTAAATTTATGATAAAAAACTCATTAAAATATACTAAATATTACTATAATCTTTCAGAAAGAATCAAAAAAGGATTAAATTTTCTTGAAAATACAGATTTAAACAAACTTAGTAACGGAAAATATGATATTGTAGACAACGAAATATATGTCAACATTCAAGATTATAATACAAAACCTGAAAAACAAGGGAAATGGGAAGCTCACAGAGAATATATTGATATTCAATATGTTATAAAAGGTTCAGAAAAAATTGGAGTCGGCGAAATTCAGAATTTTGAAACAACTGAACCCTATTCAAAAGATAAGGATGTTGAATTTTTAACAACCTCAAAACATACTGATTTTGTTACTTTAAATGAAAATGATTTTGTAATTTTATATCCGCAAGATGTCCATATGCCACAGATATCTTGTTCAAGCAAACCTGACTATGTAAAAAAGGCTGTTATAAAAGTAAAATTACAATAAAAAACATCAGACAAACCAAATCGGTACACAAGAATTTTAAGAGTTCGCCTGATGCCTTTTATTGCACAAATGTACAATAAATCTTTGTTATTTAAATTTTAAATATTGGTATATTGCTGACTAAAAATATCATAAGGATACAAGTATTACTATATAAATACCCTCATAGAATGACTTAATAACAAAAATTCATAAAAATATTTACAATAGTTAATTATTTAAAATGTTCTGCTAATTCCAGTAACGCCAGCCGTTTAGGTAGTAATTTAAAATTTCAGGATGATTGAGCGTAGATGATTTTATACCATCTCTTTTCACATCTTTTTCAATATGAAATAAACTTTTTATTGAGTTATCATCCAAAAATTTAGTAGGGACAGAAACATTAATTTCCTGTTCTTTTATAGGATTATTAGATGCAAGCATAAATCCCCAATCTCCAAATGAAGGTACATAAGCGTGATACGGTTTTGTATATTTAAATCCTGCAGCCTGCAAAGATTTTTCTATACACCAATATGCTTCGGGAGAGAAAAACGGACTTGTTGCCTGAGTTACCACAATACCATTTCTTGCAAGTTTTTGTTTTACAACTTTATAAAACTCTTTACTGTATAATCTTGCCAAAGATTGATTATTAGGATCAGGCAAATCAATAATTATAACGTCATAATATTCTTTGGCATTTTCTAAAAATTTAAAGGCATCATCATTTATTATATGCACCTTTTCATTTTCAAAACTATGTTCACTAAGTTCTGCCATAATTCGGTTTTTTACAGCCAAATCAGTCATTTCTTTGTCTAAGTCAACAACGGTGATACTTTTTATGTCAGTATATTTAAGCAATTCTCTTGCGGCCAAGCCATCTCCTCCGCCAAGAATCAATACATTTTCACGGTGGCTAACCAAATTCATCGGAACATGTACTAATGGCTCGTGGTAACGATATTCGTCAATAGTCGAAAATTGAACATTACCATCTATAAATAATCTGATATCTTCTTTATTTTTTGTTATAACCAGTTGTTGATAAGGCGTTTTTTTAGAAAAAACAACTCTGTCATCATACATAGAATTTTCCAGGTACAAAGCAACTTCTTTTGAAAACAGCATTAAACCTATCAAAAAAATACCAATTAAAATACCCTGTACTTTTAACATAATTCTGCGTTTTTTAGTAAGTTTATCTTTAAACCAAATAAAAGTAAGTATTCCTACTAATAAATTTAATAAACCTGTAGAAAGTGAACTGTTAAATACACCTAAAAAAGGTAATAATATAAACGGAAACGCTAAACTTGCCAAAAATGCACCCAGATAATCAAGAGAGAGTACGTTAGAAATGTTTTCTCTCAATTGAAAATATTCTTCCATTATTCGTGTTAACAGAGGAATTTCAAGTCCAATTAATGTACCTATAGCAATAATCAAAATGCACATTATCGGATAATAAAAAAACTGAACAGAATAAATAAAATACAAAATAGGAACAGATAAACCGCCTATAATAGCAAGAATTATTTCAACCAATATAAACCAATAAATAAGATTTTTGTTAAAAAATCTTGAAATTAATGTACCTATTCCCATTGCAGTCATAGTCAAGCCAATTGTAATCGAAAATTGCTTTATACTATCACCAATAAAATATGATGAAATACTACCTATCAGCAATTCATATATAATCGTACAAAAACCGACTACAAAGACACAAAACAGCAAAATAGAAGCATCTTTTTTTGTTAAAATACTTTTATTTTCCACCGTGAATACCTTTTTGTGAAAATCTTGAACCGGAAACACTATTTTCTCTTACGCTTGAGCCGTAATAGTGATCATACCTGCCATAATACCAATAAGAATGACGATGGTGATATCCTCTATATCCCGGATAACCGTAGCCTTTATAAGAATAATTTGCACAAGCAAAATACACCAAAGTCAAAACTACTATTAAAACTATGTAACATATAAAATTGAAGGACTTATTAATCATCGCTCATTTCCTCCAATAAATCATTTAAATTATCAAATTTTTCAGAAAGCCAAACTCTGTTCAATAAAGTAAAGAAAACTAAAACTATAATAAAAAGACATGTACCCATCATAAGATACGGAATACCGCTGCCTTTTTTTACTTTTATAGTCAAAGTTATATTCTTCAATAAATTTTCGTCTGTATTGAATTTAATATAATATTTACCCGGTTCTGAAAAAGTCAAACTGGCAGACATTTTTCTGTCACTTTCAGACCAGTAACCTTCCGAATCATATCCATCTTCGTGCCATAATTCTTTACCGAATTCATATAATGTATCTTTATCTTCATCCAATACCTCACCTGAAAAATAAATATTTATGTTGTTTCCAAACATATTGGATTCTATTTTACATATTTTAGGCTGGCCCTTTTTAACAACAATCGGACCATATGTAGAACCTTCAGCCAATGAAGAATATTTGTTTGAGGATACAACTTGTGATTCTATATTAAAGTATGACCAAAAGAAAATAACACAAAAAACAGTTACAATAAGCATTAAATTATTGTAAAAGCATAAGTTTTCTTTTTTTAAATTTGGATTAATAATCATTTTTATATACCAACTATACTATATTAACAAAATCGACCATAAAGAATATTATAAGAGCAAAGGAAACAATAACAAAAGCTTCACCAAGTCCTGCTGCTATATTATTCATCTTTATTTCTTGTTTTATATTTATTGCTTTAACTATCATTTTATCTAAAATAAAACTTATACTTGGCAAAAGTAAAATAATTGCTGTTAAATCAACAAAGTAAAGAATTAATCCGTGCTGCCAGCTGCCAACATCACCAATTGTTGCACGCATTAAAATCAAACCTATTGCAATAATATTACCTGCAAATGCCAAGCCAACGGCAACATTATCTTCTTCTATTTCTTTTAATAAATTATACGGAGTTAATTTGTCATATATTTTTGAAAATAAAACTAAGAATAACATTCCCAAAATATAATACACAACAGTAGATACAATACCATACATTTTACCGTGTACAACAAGTGTTTCACCCGTAACGCAAGCTGAAATTATCAATCCTGAAGCAAGATATATACCGAAATGAACTGCAGCAGTGCCAAGATTTCTGTCTCTTACAATTTCGTCTACATTGTTGAATTTATGCAAAATAGCTTTTTCACAAACAAAACCAGAAAATAACATCATTGCAATACCTAAAAACGCATAAGCAACATATGACAATAAATCAAGTTTGAAAGATAAAACCGTTTCGCCTGCAAAAGAACCTAACAAAATAGCCACATTACCGAGTAAAAAACCGCAATACGGAACTATTGCAGTAACATTGCCTTTTTTTATTTCTGCGAACATATCATATTTGATAAATCTTGCATATAGCCATTTAGCAATAACCAAAATGGTACAAGAAACTATAATATAAATTAGACTTGCCAAAATTGAATCTTTCACTTTATTACCCCTCTTGATGTGTTGAATATACTGTAATAGAAGATAGAGGTCTGATATTTTGAGAATAGTATATAGTCATATCTTCTCTACCCACTTCATTTTTCCATTTTTCTATTGAAATCAGATACTTACCTTCCATAGTTTTAAAATCCCAATAAGAAAATTTTTCAACTTTTTTATCGTCACAATGTCTGTAGAAATTTGCTTCACCTGAATCCTGATAACTGAATACTACATTATTATATTTTACGGTACCCGATTCTTCTTCATCAATATTTTCAAGAGTATTTGACAATTTAATCTGAGCATATCTTAATTTGTCTAAAACAACTGATACCATTAATTCATCATCATCCTCAACATCAACCCAAACTTTTTCACCATCAGGCCTCAAGCATTCAAGTTCATACCAACTGTAATCACCTTCCATATATAAGTTTCTTCCGATAACTTTTAAATCCAGGTCTGTATCATAACCGTCAACATTGGCAATTTTAATAACTCCGCCTTCACGAACATTTTGAATAATCAGCGAATCTTCATTGTAATTTTTCATTGAACTTTTTATGTCGTGGTTACGTTTTAATATTGCAATAACTGCAATTACAGCCAATATTAAACCCAAACCGGCAAAAAAACCTGAGGACATTGGAACTATACATAATATTATAACCAATGCTATGAGCGAATAAAGTATAACATACATTTCTATAACTCCTTTTTAATTATTCTCTGTTTCAATATCTTTTTGTTCTATTAAGTACTTAGGTGTAATTTGTTTTTTTAACTCTAATAAAGATTGCTGAACTTCGTCTGAATATGTTGTACCGATTGCAGCGTTAATTTCTTTATCGATATCAGTTTCGATTGTATTCATTTCGTCATAAGCTTGAGCCATAGATTCTTCTTTTTGAACTCTGTCTTTCATGTTTTCAAGAAGAGCTTGTGCATTATTACCGCTCATTGAAACCATTTGTTGATTTATTTTTCTTGAAGTAACTGCAACTTTGTGACGTGCTCTAAGTGTTTTAACTTCGTTTTCCCAATTTTGAATTTGTTCTTTTAAGTTTGCAATTTTGTTTTCCATTTTTTCAGACATTGCATTGTAATTTTTTAAATCCAATGAATATTTTTTAATATTTTCAACAGCAGCTTGCTTTTTTGCTAACGCAGCAGAAGCTAATCTTTCAGCTTCAGCTTGGTTTAAGTCTCCTGCTTGAGCTTTTTGTAAAATTGTTAATGCTTTCTTTTCATAGTCTTTTGCAACTTCTGTTTCAGAAGTAATTTTAGCTTGAGTATCTATTGCTAAAGATTTAATCTCAGCTAAACCTTTCATACTTGTATCATAATCTTTTTTTAAATCACGAATACCTTGCTCTGCCATCAGAATCGGGTCTTGAATGTGATTTACAAATGCATGTAAAACTGATTGTACTATTTTAAATAACTGTTGAAAAATGTTCATATTTACTCGCTTTCTGTTTCATCTTTTTCAGCCTGTTGCGCTTCAAAGTAATTGTATGCTTTATTAATAGTTTGTATTTTTTGTGCAGCTTTTATTTGTTTTTTTTCATCGCCTTCAAAATTTGCTGGATTATATTTTAAAATAAGAGCTTCATATTTAGCCTTAATCTCATCAAAAGAAGGTGTACCTCCTTTAAATCCTAATTGACTCAAATAAAATTCATCAGGTGAAATTTGTTTGCCTTCATCCGGAAAAAACTTTTCGCCATAAGCTTTTTCTGCTTCTTCTATATCCGCATCCATTTGTGCAAAAGCATCAGCAAGAGGAATATCTTTTTTCTCTATTGCTTCTTTAATTTTATCAGAGGCTGTTTTTAAAATGCTCTTAATATCCATCATGGTAAGTTTATAACACGATATTACATTTTTTGCAATAAAAAGTTAATATATCTTATCATTATGGTTTATGTTTTTTGTTACAGCGTATTAATCTGCTTAAAGCACTATTTTCATCGCCTTCGTGGTAGTCTGCTGCATGCTCGGCATCATCGTGGTAATCAATTAAATGTTCGTGCATTGCCATTTCAAGATTTATAAGTGAAATATTATAATCATGCATTGAATCTATATAATCTTTTACAGATTGTATATAAACCTCACGAGCATTTTCCAGTTCTAATTGATTCATTTTGTCTGACTTGTAGTTATCAAAAGTTTTGTCAAAATTTTCTGAAGATTTGTCCATTTGGTTTTTATAAACAGGTAAATTATTATAAGAAGTTTCTACATCATTTAGACACTCTCTTACAGTAAAATATAAGTTTTCCTTAAATGTTTTTATTTCGGTATCTGCAAGTTCTAATTGTGCTTTTGCACCTTTCAAATCATACTTTTGGCGCATTGCATTAATTGAAGAATCTATTGCGACTGCAACTGAAAGCCCGTTATTGTTATATAAATTTGTGTTTATTAAATCGTATCCCGCGCCTGCTTTTAATTCAGGATAATAACTTCTTTTTACAACCAATAAAGCTTGTTCAAAAGAATCTCGTGTTGCGGCTAAAGCTTTTATATCAGGACTGTTTTTATACGCGATTTCCACAGCTTGATTATATGTAAATTTTGGATGCTGAAATACTGTATCGTCTTTTGAAATTTTTCCGGAATGAACATTTGAAACATTTTTAATTCTTTTTTGAGGTGTAGGATTATAAGCAAAAGATTGTGTTTCATAAACGGAATAATTTGGAGCATTAACCAAATACATTGAATTATTTAGTTTTTCTTTTGCATTTTTATAATTATTTTCAGCTTTTTTCAATTCTGATTTTATTTTTAAAAATTCAACTTGAGCATAAAGCAAATCTGCGTTGTCTTTTTTGCCTGATTTAACTAATTTTTGTATTTCGTTAACTAAATTATTCTGTAATTCGTATTCTAACTTTTGAGCTTTCAAGTCTGCTTTTGCTTTCAGTAAATCATAGTAATGAGCTTTTATATCAAAAACCGTAGAACAGACTGTATCTTCAAATTCGTATTCTGCTGCAATTCTTAAAAAATCTGCCATTTTAATATTTGCAGTTGTTCTTCCAAAGTCCCAAATCATTTTGTTCAATACAATTCCGACTGTTGGCAGTTCTCTGTATCTTCTTGGAAATTCTTCTTTGTTTGAATTAAATTCAAATCTCATGCCTGCACCAACGCCTAATTCTGGGGAATATGCAGATTTTGCAGCACCTACTTCACTTTTAGCAATCTCTAATCTGTATGCTGCCTCTTTAATGACAGAACTGTGAGCCATACCGATTGCAATACAATCTCTTATATTCAAAACTGAACCATCACGAACTTCAACCACTTTTAAATCGTGATGATGATGTTCGCATCCGCAATCTTTTTCTGTCTGTTTTACATCTTCAATTGCATTCGCTTTTAAAGTGCATATAAAAATTGCAATTAATATCAAAAAAAACTTTTTCATTTTATCCCTCTGTCCGCTACGATAAAGTTATATCAAAAATTATACTTCTTGACAATATATTATTTTTATAAAATATTAAATACAAGGTATAAAATTTAAGGAGGTTTCTATGTGGGAAAAGAATATTGATATTAACGAAATAAAAGAACTTAGAACAAGAACTATTGTTTATTTTGGTGTAGGTGCAATTCAAAAAATTAATGATATTTCAAAAGATTTAAAAGCAAAAGGCATTGATAAAGTTATAGTTATGTCAGGAAGAAATGCCTATAAAGCAACAGGTGCTTGGGACGTAGTAGAAAAAGCATTTCAGGATAATGGAATTGGATATGTAAATTATGACAAAGTTACTCCGAACCCAACAACAGATCATGTAAATGAAGCTGTAAAATTAGCATCCGAATTTGGTGCAAAAGCTGTTGTTGCTATCGGCGGAGGCTCACCAACAGATGCAGGAAAATCAGTTGCAATTTTACTAAAATATCCTGAAAAAACGGCAGAAGAACTTATCGAAGGAAAATTTGAAGTAACACAGGCTGTTCCAATCGTATCAATAAATTTGACTCACGGAACAGGAACAGAAACTAACAGATTTGCTGTTGTAACTAATCTTGCAAAAAATTTCAAACCTGTAATTGCATACGATTGTATTTATCCAACATACGCAATTGACGATCCGCAATTAATGACAAAATTATCACCAAAACAAACAAGATTTGTTTCAATAGATGCCGTTAACCACGTTGTAGAAGCAGCAACAACGACTGTTGCATCGCCTTATTCCGTAACACTTGCCAAAGAAGTTGTTGAACTTGTCGGAAAATATCTTCCAAAAGCGCTTGAAAATCCTGAAGATTTAGAAGCTCGATATTTCCTTGCATATGCAGCAACAATGGCGGGAGTTGCATTTGATAACGGATTATTGCATTACACACACGCACTTGAACACCCTCTAAGCGGGGTTAAACCTGAATTATCACACGGCCTTGGCCTTGCAATGCTGCTACCTGCAGTTGTAAAAACAATTTATCCTAAAAAATCATACATTTTGGCAGATGTTTTAGCACCAATAGTTGACGGCTTAAAGGGAAATCCTGATGAAGCTGAAAAAGCAGCAAAAGGCGTTGAACAATGGCTTAAATCAGTTGGAGTACCTGAAAAACTTGAAGACGAAGGATTTACACAAGACGATGTTGAAAAATTGGTAAAATTAACTTTTGAAACACCATCTTTGGGACTGCTTCTTTCTGTATCACCTTGCGGAGATAAAGAAGAAATCGTAAGAGAAATTTATAAATCTTCTCTAAAACCAATGGTATAAATTATTTGTTGATACACAAAATCAGACAGGCTGAGTCTTTGACTCAGCCTGTCTGATTTTTAATGACTGAATGTTATTCACAAGAAGTTTTTGTTTCCCAGTTTAATTCATCAGGACATTTCAAATAATCGAGATTTCCGTTTTCAATAACCCAATATGTCGGATAACCAAATATATTATTGTATTGCAAACGCGACACACCACTATCTGGTGTTACTATATTATATATGCAGACTTGATTGTCATAGTATAAGCAATCATCCTCAGAAGTACCAATAAGGAACTCAAATAAATCTTTTCCTAACATATTATTACCCTTGCTTGGTCCATCAATATCAACTCTTATCATAACATACCAAGCAGTTTCAAAATTTTCAAAAGCTAGTGAACAGCCATCTGATAACGTAACCATATAAGCATTTCTACCTTGTAAATATTCTAAATAGTTTTCTCTTTCATCGCCATCTATATATTTAAAAGGTGCATTAGAAAAACACCCTGCTTCAAACCCGCAATACTTTGAAACTTTCATAAACTCAGTTATTCTTTTTGCGGTTTTTTCTGAATAATCCTCATATACACCATCATCATTTGGTTGAAACCATTCATCAATTGATCCATAAATAGCTTCAGCACGTCCGTATGCTTCGCTCAATGCAGAATATACTTTTTTGACTTTGGTAACAGTTTCTTTATCACCTGTTGCGTGGTTAAGGTTTGGTAGTGTTAATGCTGCAACAACACCGATTATGCCGATAACGATTAGAGTCTCAGCTAAAGTGAAGGCTCTAAGGCACTGAGGCACTAGGGCACTAAGTTTTTCTGTGAATAGTGAAT
>CAYLHN010000017.1:0-22151 GCA_964383455.1 uncultured Muribaculaceae bacterium
TTGATTAAAGCCGCGGTAAGAGATTTTGTTAACGGGCTTAGATTTACTGTTTATATTTGAATTTGAATTGTATATTAAATCAACTTTCACAGTTTTGACAAAACTGCTGAAAGAAATAAATTGCCAAAAGAATTAAAACATTTTACAAAAGTTCATCGTAAGCTTTTTTTATTTCTTTAATATCCTGCCACATAAGCCATTTTGGACTGCCTTTTTCTCTTGAATCATTTCTCAGCAAATAAGCCGGATGAAATATTGGCATGATTTTCGTATCCTCAAGTCCATATTCGGCTCCGTTAAACCATTGCCCTCTGACTTTTGTAATTCCGCCAACATCACCTAATATTGAATTTACTGCCACCCCACCGCATAATAAAATTATTTTGGGTTCTAAAATTTTTATTTGCTCATCCAAAAATTCCCTACAAGATTCTTTTTCATCAGGCAATGGATTTCTATTCTCAGGAGGTCTGCATTTAACCGTATTACAGATATATACATCTTTTTTTCTGCTTAAACCTACACATTCAAAAATTTTATCCAGTAATTGTCCTGCTTTACCTACAAAAGGTAACCCTTTTTGGTCTTCCCAATAACCAGGAGCTTCACCAATTAGCATAAGTTTATTATTCGGAACACCATCTGAAAAAACAATGTTTGTTCTTGTTTTACATAAACTACATTTATGACAGTTCAAACATTTTTCCTTAATTTTTTCCAGTTTTTCTGTAAAATCTTTTTCCATAAGCCTATTTTAGCAAAAAGTTAATAAATTGTTAAAAAAACGCAGTTTATATAAAAAAAGAGTTATAACAATAATGTAAGAAGTAGATAACAAAAAAGAAATATCGGAGGTATTAATTATGAGATTTAATGTTATTGAAAGAAACCCTGAATGTTACATTTCAAGTGTAAGAGACAATTTAGAAAACCTTTTGAACGCAGTAATTGACCGCTCAGAAAATTCTTACTTCCAACCAATGAGTGAAGTCAGAGAAAATGAAACTGAATATATGGTTAACGTTCAACTACCGGGCGTAAAAAAAGAAGATATCAATATTGAAATTGAAAACAACATATTATCAATTTCTGCTAAAAACAAAATGGAAGAACGTAAAGAAACTGAAACTTTACATTATTCTAATATTGCTTACGGAAGTTTCCAAAAGAGCATTGAATTTGAAAAAGATATTGATATTAAAAATTCAAAATGCGAATTTAAAGATGGCGTTTTAAAAGTTACTTTGAAAAAAATGCTTGAAAAGAAAAACAACAGTACAAAACTTACTATTGAATAATTAATGTACAGACTCAAGGCGGGTTTTTTGCAGTATGCAAAAAACCCGCCTTTTTATTTAACTAAAATTTTAAAAAACTATCTTGTAGGTTTATAGATTTTTTTACCGTTATCTACATAATTTTGTAATTCTTGTTCGCCAAGTTCTGTTTCAATGTTTCCGTAAACAACGATACCTCTTTTTTTGAATTCTTTGAACCAATGCGGTTTAAAGCCTTCATCAAATCCTGTGATATCTTCAACTCTTTTTGAAGGAACACTGTAATAAACTTCTTTAATACCAGACCACATAATACCGCCAAGACACATCATACAAGGTTCAGCTGTTACATACAATTTTAAATTATATGGTGCTAAATCAAAAGTTCCTAATTTCTTTTCAGCAGCTTTTATTGCGTTCATTTCAGCGTGATTATTTGAGCATTGTTCGTTTACCACTGAATTTGCAACTTTTACAATAAGGTTTCCTTTGTCATCATAAATTGCAGCAACGAACGGGCCTGAACCTTTTGCAGTAAAGCTTTGCATATCTTTTTGAAGACCTGCGATAATTTTGCTTGCTGTTTCTACTTTTTTGTTATCAATTTTTTCATTTGAAATAACTTTTGCATCAACATTATTTGCTAAACAAAACATAGCAACAAACGTAATAATAAATAATTTTTTCATTAATATACCTCCTTAACTTAAATATTATTGTTGTATCATAAATTATATTATAAAAATACAGAATTCATACATATTTTTATTTATAGTTTAAAATTTTTTAGCCTGTTTCCATAGAGCATCAAATTCTTCAAAGGAATATTCAGTTAAAGGTTTTTCTGCAAGTTCTTCCATTTTTCTAAAGCGTTTCATAAATTTGTTATTTGCAGTAATAAGACATTGTTCCGCATCCAAATTATGCCATCTTGCAAGATTTACAACGGCAAAAAGAATATCACCCATTTCTTCTTCCATGTGTGCCAAATCTTTTTCTTCACAAGCTTCTTTAAATTCGTTTAATTCAGAATTTACACATTCCCATAATGTTTCAACCTTATCCCACTCAAATCCGACTTTAACGGCTCTTTTTGATATTTTTTGGGCAGACATTAGAGCTGATTGAACCTTTGAAATACCATCCATTTGAGATTTACGTTCTTTTTTTTCTTCTTGTTTTAATTTATCCCAATTAACAACAACATCATCTGCACAATTTACTTTTGCACTGCCAAAAACATGCGGATGTCTGTGAATGAGTTTATCTTTCAACTCTTTTGCGACATCTTCTATTGTAAATTCTCCTGTTTCACTTGCAATTTGAGAGTGTAAAAGCACCTGTAAAAGAACATCACCAAGTTCTTCCCTTAAATGTTCAGGATTTTTTTCATCAATGGCATCTACAGCTTCATATGCTTCTTCAATCATGTTTGGACGAAGTGATGTATGAGTTTGTTCTCTGTCCCATGGACACCCGTTTTCTGAACGTAAAACTTTTATAACTTCTATTAATTCTTCTAAATTCGGATAATTCATACTTTTAAAACTCTATTTTATAACACATATAATTATTATACTTTAAAATTTAAAATAATTAATATTTTTTACATACAACATACAAAATATTTTAAGTTATTTAACTTTATTCCATACAAATCTAAATGCTTGTCTGACATCCGGATTATCCTGAATTTTTATTATAATATCAAGTGCATCCTGAGCGGTTTTTAGGGCAACTTCTTCGTTTATTTTTCCTGCTTTGTGTTCTTTATCTATATACTTTGTAAAAATATCATACATTTGCTTTGCTCTGTCCTGACTCAGTGGATGACAAGGACGATAATAATACGATGCAACTCCGGTAAGTTCATTATTTAACGTATCATACATTGTTTTTAAAACATTACCTGATGTTGTTAATTCGTTATCCAGATATGATAAAACCTGCTCTTGCTTTCCATGCCTGTAAACGTAGGCACGGGCCATATTTATTTCTTCTTGTTTAATCGTTTTTTTGCAATTTGAAAGCTCTACCTGATATTTTTCATCAAAATTTTTGTCTATTACGCCCTGAATATATTTTTCAACATCTGCTTCTGAAATATCTAAACCTTCAGCAAGCAACCTTTTATCTACCCTTTTTGCAAAAGAATTTTTTAATGGCTTATATTTAATTAAAGGCCTTGCCTTAATTAGAGCTTTATACTCGTTTGCAGCCATCCTAACAGTAGCATTATTAGCAGAAATTTGTCTAAACTCTTCCTTTGAAAGTTTACATTCAAGTTTCATTTCATGAACTTTTTGAACTTTGTCTTTTATTTGAATATTAGAAACTCTTTCAATTAGCACACTATTCACCCATGACTTTTACAATAACTCTTTTTCTGCGCTGCCCGTCAAATTCTGCATAATAAATTTGCTGCCAAGGACCAAAATCAAGTCTGCCGTCAGTTACCGGAACGATAATTTCATGTCCGATAACAAGGCTTTTTAAGTGTGCATCACCGTTTGTTTCACCTGTTCTGTGATGAAGATAATTCGGATTTGCAGGAGCAACATCTTCAAGCCAATGCTCAATATCATGAATTAAACCGCTTTCGGCATCATTTACATAAACACCGGCAGTGATATGCATTGCAGATACCAAAATCATACCCTCTTTTATTCCGCTTTTATATAAAATATCTTCTACTTCACTTGTTATATTAATATAATCATGCTCATGCTCTGTATTAAACCATAAATATTCGGTATGAAATTTCATAGTTATCTCCTATTTTTTTAATGTCCAATAATCTCTATTTAATAATATCAAAAATGGTACCAATTCCAAACGTCCGATTAACATATTAATCATAAAAATAAACTTTGTAACTGCATTTAAAGATTCATAATTCCCCGCAGGCCCAATTGTATGCCCGAAGGCAGGCCCTATAATACTCAATGTTGCCATAGAACCGCCAAATCCTATAACTGCATTACTTTCAATAATTGATACTGTTATACCGCTTACAATAAATATTGCAATATAAAACATGACAAAAGCAATAATCTGAGAAACAATATCAGGAGCAACAGTTACATTATCCTGTTTAATTGTTATAACCGCATTTGGATGGAGCAGCTTTGTAATTTCGCGTTTAAGATACTTAAACACTATTAATGCACGCATAATTTTGATACCTCCGCCTGTTGAACCGGCAGAAGAACCAAACATAATTACAATCAATAATAACATTTGCGCAGAAGCAGACCACATTGAATAATCACACGACGCAAAACCTGTTGATGTCATTATACTTAATACAGTAAATACACTATTTGTAAAACTTTCAACAGAACAACTATGATTATGATTTAAATACAAAAACCAGAAAATAATCAAAGAAGCAATTATTATAATTTTTACATAAACTTTAAATTCTTCATTATCCCACAATAAATTTATCTTGAATTTTGTAAAAATTCGGTATAAAAGTGCAAGGTTGCATCCTGAAAAGAACATAAAGACAATAACAACCCACATAATTGGTAATGAATGATAACCCATTATTGATTGAGGATTTGGAGAAAAACCGCCTGACGAAATTGTTGAAAAAGAATTACAAATTGCATCAAATAACGGCATTTTAAAATAAACAAGTAATCCTATTTGAATTAAAGTTAAAATAATATATAAACCCCAAAGTGCAGTAGCAGTGTTTTTAATTCTTGGTGTAAGTTTTTCTTCTGTAGGGCCGGGAGCCTCAGCAAAAAACATTTGTCGTCCTGCAACTGCAAATTGAGGCAATACGGCAATAAATAAGATTATAATTCCCATACCACCAAGCCATTGAGTTAATGAACGCCAAAAGAAAAGAGCTTTTGGGTAATCAAAATGAGTTAAAATTGTTGCCCCTGTTGTCGTTGCACCTGAAATTCCTTCAAAGAAAGCATTTTCTACAGTGAAATTAAAAAATAAATACGGTATTGATGCTATTAATGAAAAAGCAAGCCAAGAAAGTAAAACAATAGCCAGGCCTTCGGATTTTTTTATATCCGTCATTCTGTCTTGAGGTAAAAATTTATTAACCGTAAGTTTTAAAATCAAACCTGATAAAACAGATAAAATGCCTGTTATTACAAAAGGAATTGCCGAGCTGTATTCCTGATATACCAAAGAAACTATTGCAGGAGAAAATGCAACAATGCCTATATACAAAAATATTAAAGATACTGCATTAAAAAGGTAACTTAATCTCATTTACTGAAAAAATCCTTTATCTTTTGTGCATCTTCATTTCTTGTAAATACAATAATTTCATCATTAGGCATTATCAAAGTATCACCTTTTGGTATAATTACGCGTTTTTTACGGTTAATAATACCTACAACAGCACGGGTCGGAAGTTTTAATTCCATAAGTTTTTTTGTTTCAAATTTATCGGAAATAACTATATTTAAAACTTCACCTTTACCCTGCTCAACAGTTGCCAAAATTCCGACATTTTGTTCATTAAACTGATTTTTCACTTCGTGCAGAGCTGAAAATTTACTTGATACGGCAATATCAATGCCAACTTGTTCAAATAAAGGTATATTAAACATCTTTGCAACTCTTGCAATAACACGTTTTACGCCGAGTTGTTTTGCAAGCAGAGAACATAACAGATTTTTTTCATCATTATTAGTTACACTGATTAAAACATCTGATTCTGCTATATCTTCTTCGTTTAACAATTCCAAATTTGTTCCGTCACCGTTTAATACAAGCGAATCTTCAAGTATTTCTGACAAAAACTCACATCTTTTAGCATTTTTTTCAATGATTTTCACTTTAAATCTTAACTTTTCCAAATCTTTTGCCAGCATTAAACCGACATTTCCACCGCCGATAATGGTAACTGTTTTATTGACATCTTTATCATGGAAAAATTTACCTGCAAGAACATCCAGCGAATGTGATGAACCCATAAAAATTGCCTTGTCTTCTTCTTTCAAAACAGTTTCACCATAAGGTACAAAAAGTTCGCCGTCTCTTGTCACACCAACAATTAAAGTTTCTGACGGAAATTCGCAATCTTTTACTTTTTTATTAACTAAAACAGAATTTTTTTCTATTTTGTATTCAAGTAATTTAGCTTTACCATGTGCAAAATTTTCTACATCCAAGGCTTTTGCAACAGTTATAGTTCGGAAAATTTCTTCTGTCAAAAGTTCTTCCGGCCATATTATGGAATCGATTGTTGTAGGAATATGATTATCAAGGTTATCTCTTAATGCGGTAAAAGTTTTTTTATACTCTTGTTTAGTTACAAAACAAATTGTTTTTGCTTTTGATAATCTTTTTGCAACACCGCATGCAACAATATTCGCTTCATCATCCGAAGTGCAGGCAATAAACACATCACTGTTTTTTACATCTGCCTGACGCAGAACATTTATATCTCCGGCACTTCCCGCTATATAACTTATATCTAATTTTTCAAACTCATCAGTTTTATTTTCTTCCAAATCAATTACTACAACATCATGCAGCTGATAAAATTCATTTGCAATCAAATATCCGAATTCACTTGCGCCATAAATAATAATTTTCATATGCAGATATTACCCCAAAAAAATACCCAAGTAAAGTTTTATGAAATATTAACGTTTTAAAATAAATATTACTTATCCTGAGGCATAAGAACGGAAATTACAGCATTATTTATATTTAAATATTGTTTTGCTGCGTTTTGCACATCTTCAATTGTAATATTATTCAAAATATCAAGATAATCTTCTACAAGTTTTAAATCGTTACACACAGTCATGTAATTACCGATTGTATCACCAATTTCAGAAACTGTTTCTGCATTATTTGCAAATTGTGATTTAGTTTTTTTAACAGCTTTATGAAATTCTTTTTCAGTAATTGTTGATTTTATACTTTCAATTTCTCTTTTTATTGATTCAACAGCTTCTTCTTTTCTATCAGGACGGAAATTTGCCTCTACAAAGAAATTATTACCATCTCTAAACTGATAATGATCTGTGTCGATTATATTAAATACAGGTTCTTTAACTTTTTCAATTAGATTTTGATAAAGTCTTGAGCTTGCACCGTCACCGAGGATTATATTTATTAAATCCACTAAAATCGTATCTTTAACATTACTTGCAGGACAAGTTAAATATCCGAACATCAAAAATCCTGTATTGACATTTGCTTTGTCTTCCAAATATATTGTATGTTCAGTTGGTTTTTCAATTTCAAATTGCGGATTTTGATAATTTTCTCTGCCTTTCCAGTCAAACTCTTTACAAACTTTATCAAGAATTTCTTCATGATTAAATTCACCTACAATGATTGTAGTTACATTGTTTGGAGTGTAATGAGTTTTGTAATAATTCATAATTGCAGATTGAGGAACTTGTGAAATAATTTCAGGAGTACCTATTACATCACGCTTGTATGGATGTTTTTTATACATATTGTGATTTGCCATATTGTAAACCTTTGTCCATGGCTGATCTTTGCGCATACGAATTTCTTCTATTACAACATGTCTTTCACGTTTATCTTTAACATTTTCATCATTTAAATCAAATTCGCTTCCGATTTCTTCTTCCGGTAAAATCGGATCAAGCATCATATCAGCGTGAAGTTCAATGGCTTCGTAAAAATCTTTATTACCTTCACCTTTTGGCAAAGTTACATAGTAAAAAGTATAATCTTTCCATGTTGCAGCATTAACAATTGCACCTTTTGCCTCTAATGTTCTGTCAAAATACCCTGCTTTATGCTTGTGAGTACCTTTAAACATTAAGTGTTCAAGAAAATGTGAAATACCGTTATTTTCATCATTTTCGTTTATAGAACCTGTTTTTACCCATGAGCTGATATTGACCATACCGCCTTCTTTATGGGCAAGCACTATTTTATGTCCGTTTTCACGTTCATACACTTCTACATCTCGTGTCAAATATGGATATTTTACTAATGTTTTTTTCATTTTATCTTCCTTTTTTCTTTATTATAGCCTAAAAATAAACAGAAAGAACTTTTGACAAACAAATTAATAAAGATGTATAAATCATAATGTTTCTTGCTTGATACATTCTAAATCTGAAATTCGCAATACCGATTTTTTCAATATTTTTCCAATTTTCAAAAGGAAAATGCCAAAATCTTTTTTTAGGAACAGACTCTTTATCAGCATTATATTCAAGCATAGAAATTATCAATTCAATAACAAAAGGCACTGTTAAAAATACTATCAAAAATATTTTTGAGAAATATCCTGAAAATATTCCTGCCAAAAGTATTCCGTAACCGATACCGTAAATAATTCCAAAACCCGATACAGCTTGATTTTTATTCTTAAATCTCCTGCACAAAGTTTTTTTATGAGATGCCTCGTCACCGTCATAATCCAAAAGAGCATTTGTATAGAGCAAGCCTATTGTGAACATTACAACAACTGTTCCGATTATAAAAATTTCATAATTTAGCGATTGAGTCATAACCCAATAAACTCCGCCAAAAAGTATCGGGCCAAATGCCAATCCAACCGCAATCTCACCGATTCCTGCGGTTGACCATTTTGCATATGTCAATACAAAAATTGCACCTAATAAGGCAAAAATTATTACAGGATAACCTGTTTTAAAAAACAAAAATGCACCAATAGCCGTAGCAATTGCACAATAAATTATAACGACTTTTAAAACGTCAGATAATGTTGCTTCACCACTTTTTATGTATTTACATTTTGATTTTGTTTGATTTTCAAGCGTTCCTATTTGTTCAAGTTTTTTGTAATCAACATAATCATCAAACAAATTTGTAGCCAATTGACCTAAACATATACCAATAACTGCTAAAAAACCGTAAAACCAATTACCGCCCGCTGTTAGCGCAAAAACAAAAGCAACAAGCCAAGAAAATACCGACATAGGAACAGTGAAAATTCTTGAATTTTCTAACCAAAACCAAATTCTTTTTAATAATTTAAGCATCTAACAAACCTTCAATACCTTTGACCTCTTCATATAAAGCTCCGCCTTCAAGAAGTTCTTCCGCAGACAAACCAAACATTGTTACTAAATCCAAAACATCTTCGTTATGTTTAAAACGTTTAACAACTTCAGCAATTGCGTCATCTCTTGTCATTGTTGTAAATTGATTATGCCTGCCCAAATTTATACTGCGTTTTTTAGCTTTACCCAATTATTTTACCCCCAAAGCTAAAAGCGCTGCACCAACCATGCCGGCATAGTTGCCTGTAGAAGCTTTAAAGACTTTTGTCGGTGTTGTTATAATTTGTGCATTTGCTTCTTTTTCGAGATATTCTGTATCGATAAATTGAGCCATTGAGCCTGAAAAAACAAAACAGTCAGGATCAAATAAATTACCAAGCCCTATAATCCCTGCTAAAATATCATCTTGCCACTTATTAAAAACAGCCGTCATTTTTTCATTCTTAGACTTAACACCATCAATTACATCATAGGTAGTAACATTCTTATCATTAAGCATTTCTTCTGCAGTTAATTTTAATCCTGAACCTGATGTATAAATTTCAAAACAGTCATAAGAACCGCAAGTACATTTTCTGCGTTTATCTGGGTACATCTTAAAATGCATTTCTCCTGCAGCACCTGATTTTCCTTTAAATAATTTATTATTTATAATTATACCGCCGCCAACGCCTGTTCCTAGCGTAAGCATTATAGAATTTGCCATTCCTTTTGACGCACCAAGAACATGTTCTGCCCATGCTGCACAATTTGCATCATTTTCAACAAAAACTTTTTTATCGGATAATTTATCAAACTCAATTGTATTATAACCTTTAACCAGATTACCTGTTGAGCCTATAACTTGAGTATTTTCGTTATTTACCGCACCGGCAGTAGAAAAGGCAATAACATCAACTTCTTTTTCATACTTTTCTACTATTGATTTAAAGAGATTTTTTATTTCTTGCAAATCTTTTGGAGTAGAATGTTTTTCTATTTCGGAAACAAATTCACCTTTTTCATTAATTACGGCATTATAAATTTTAGTTCCGCCGACATCCAGAGCTAACGCTTTCATTATTTTTCCTTTCTTGCGACAAATCTTTTTGTGATTAATTGCGGTCTTGTTATTGCAGAACCAATAACTACACAATGAGCGCCAATTTTAAAAGCTTTATCAACTTCCTGCGGAGTCCAAATTCTTCCTTCCAGAACAACAGGTATTTTTACTTGTTTAACAAGTTCTTCGAGTAATTCGAAATCAGGGCCGTCATTTTTTAACGGAGAAAATTGCGTATATCCCGCCAAAGTTGTTGAAAGCATATCTGCACCTAGTTTTTCGCAATTTAAACCTTCTTCAACTGTTGAAATATCCGCCATAGAAATTCTTTTATTTATACTTATAAATTTTATAATTTCTTCAACAGTACAACCTTCGTGTTTTCTGTTTGTGCCGTCAAAAGCAACAACATCAGCGCCGGCTTTTATCAAAGCACTTACATGCTTTAAAGACGGTGTTATATAAACGATTTCTTTCCAGTTGGGTGGAATAACATCAGGTTTTGTAAGTCCGATTACAGGCACATTTGTCATTTTTTTAGCATTTTTGACATCTCTTTCGCCTGCAACACGCAAACCGCCTGCACCTCCATTCAATACCGATTTAATCATCGCAGCCATACATTCTTCTCTGTATAGCGGCTCATTTGGCATTGCCTGACAAGATACAACAACTTTATTTTTTAATGTTTCTATAACTCCCATTTTCACTCCTTATCTGTAATTTTGGAATTGTAAAGGATAATCATATTTATCTGCATTTTCTTTTAATAAAGCAATAACAGCCTGTAAATCATCTCTGCTTTTTCCGCTAACACGAACTTGATCACCCTGAATAGAAGCTTGAACTTTTATTTTTGAATCTTTAATGTCGGAAGTAATTTTTTTTGCAAGCTCCTGAGTTAAACCTTTTCTCAAATTATAAACTTGTCTTACTGCACCGCCCAATGCATCTTCAACCTTTTGAGGGTCAAGAATTTTTATGCTTAAACCTCTTTTTACCAATTTTGACTGCAATATATCATATATATTTCTCAATTTAGTTTCGTCTTCTGTTGTAATAGTAACACACTTATCAGCTTCTAAAACAATATCTGATTTTGAATTTTTTAAATCAAAACGTGACGTAATATCTCTTTTCACTTGATCAATTGCATTAACTAATTCTTGTTTATCATATTCCGAAACAATATCAAAACTTGAATCTTTTGCCATATAAACCTCCTTTTTTATAATTTTATCATGGAAATTTATTTTTTTATATCTAAAATATTTTTATAAACTAGCAAAAAGACTTACGCTAAAAAACAAAATTTGTAATATTGTATATCGCTTTAAGGTTTCATATTTCACAAAATGACCTATTATAAAAGGCGATACTAAGCATAAAACATACATTAAAGAATAAAAATCATGTTTAAAAGCTGCACTGTAAACAATATATAATGATAAAAACAACATATATATAACCATACTTCCAAAAAGCCAATATCCATATGCAGCTTTTGATTTTGGATTGTTAAATTGATAAAACAAACCGAATAATAAAACTAAAATTGCAAAAATATTAGAAATAAACGTAAAAATTGTTAATATATTCATACTTTTTCTAATTCCCTAATTTGCTGAACAGGCACGAGTTCATCAATAAATTGTTTTACGGTATTCATTACATACTCTTTTTCATTATCATATAAAACCATATGATAGCTGTTATCCAATTCTACATATTTTTTTATTGAAGAAGAAACACCTTTTATAACAATTTTAGCTCCCTTTGTACTTGCTAAATTGTCATATTTTGAATGAATACATAAAATCGGACAAGTAACTTTTTTTAAATTTTTTCTAACGTTCTTTGATAATTTTAGTAATCCGTCAACACAATTCAACGGATAATTATCCATACCGATATCGGCTTTTGCAGTCATTTTTGCAAGAGATTTTCTTGTTCTTTCATTTTTAACTCCAAAGCAGTCATCTTCAGGAAATGTGTAATAAAATCTTACAATTGTACTCAAAGCAAACGGAAGAAGTGATATTGTCCAAGGAATACAAAAACCGTCCAAAAATAATGTTGAAGAAAGCGCTATAACTCCGGTTACATCAGGATTATTTTCAGCTAAATAAACTGACATAGAAGCGCCTAAACAAAGTCCTGAAACAAAAAAATATTTGTAATTTTTTCTCAATAAATCATATTTTTCCTGAGCAAATACACACCAATCGTTCCAAGTAACTGTTTCTATTTCTGAAATTCTTTCACCATGCCCCGGAAAGGAATAACAAAAAACATCATAACCGTTTTTATATAAAAATTGCCCGTACTTTTTCATTTCAAAAGGGCTGCCTGTTAATCCGTGGAATAACAATACAGCCTTTTTATCTTTTATATCTTGTTCTTCTTCATGCAATAACTCAAAGTCAATGCTCTCAGACACTATGACAACCTCGTAAATAATTGGTCAATTAATTCAATTGCCATATCAATTTCTTCATAAGAAATCGTAACAGCAGGAACTAAAGTCAATGAATTATTATAGTGACTTCCTTTGTTAAGAATCAATCCGCATTTTCTGCCCTGATATTGCAAATCACCTTTATAACCTTCAGATAAAATATCATGACTTAACTTAGGGTCAGGTGTATAACCGTCTTCGGTTACGCATTCAATTCTCAGCGCAAGACCAAGTCCATCTACCATACCAATACGTTTATGTTTCTTTTCTAAAGTTTTTAATCCGTCTAAGAAATATTTACCTTTATTTGCAACCTGAGTTTCAAAATCATTTTCCTCAAACATACTCATAACTTCATATCCTGCTCTCATACCGATAGGATTATTGCAGAATGTAGAGTGAGTTCTTCCTGTAGGCCAAACTTCAGGATTAATCAATTCTTCTTTTGCCCACATACCGCCAAGAGGATTTAATCCGTTTGTTAAAGATTTACCAAATGTAATAACATCAGGTTTTACATCGTAATGTTCTATTGCCCACAACTTACCTGTTCTGTAGAAGCCCATTTGAATTTCATCATCAACAAGCAATACACCAAAATCATCAAGAACTTTTTTCAATTCTTTAAAATAACCTTTAGGTGGAACAATATATCCGCCTGAACCTTGAACAGGTTCTATAAAGAACGCGCCTATTGAAGATTCTTTTGTAGAATGGTCATACAAACCTGCACAATTGTCTTCAAATTCGCGTCTCAATTGCTGAACGCAATAGTAATTACAAGAGTCGCAATGTTTACCATATGGGCATCTGTAGCAATACGGATACGGTACAAAATGAGCTTCATCGCCAAAGTGGCCAAATGGTTGTCTGTAACGATATCCTGCTGTTAAGCAGCTTGCGCCTAATGTTCTGCCGTGAAATGCGCCATAGAAAGAGAACATTCTGTTTTTATGTGTATAGTTTCTAATTAATTTCAAAGCATCTTCAGTTGCTTGCGAACCGCCAACATTAAAATGAACTCTTCCTTTTTCATTAAATCTTTCAATATTAGCTTTTGCGATTTTTTCTGACAAAAGAACTTTATAATCATATAAAAAATTAGATGAAATTTGAGGCAATGTATCTATTTGGTTAACAACAGCATCTCTTATTCTTCTGTTTTTGTAGCCTAAATTGCAAGCAGCAAACCACATTTGCAAATCTAAGTAAGGTGTATTTTCAGAATCATACATATAGATTCCGTTGCAATCTCTGAAAATTTTTGGTACAGGTTCTGAGTGAATTTTATCACCATATGTACAATATTTTTCATCAATTTCTAATAATTCTTCATCTGATAAATTTATTTTTGTTTCTTTTTCTGATAATTTGCTATCCATCTTTTCTAAGTTTGTTCTTATTTTTTCTAATACACTCATTTTTAAAACCTATTTAGTGTCCTTTTTACATTTGTATTTTTATATTACTACTAAAAAAATAAAATTGATACTTTTTACGAAAACATATGTTACAAAAGTAACAATTAATGCGTTTCATAAAAAATTGTAAATGTCTCTGTTGTAAGCAATTTAGCCCTGCCGCCGTGTATCGGAACAAAAGCAAAACCTGCCACATAAAAACAAATATTTCCTGCTTGATATAGCGGATATACCCATATTGAACGGTTTGCACCAGTTTTTGATATTGAACCGTGAAGATTAATTTCTTGTTTATCTTCATCTTCTATATAAAAATTATCAATTTTTATACATTCAGGAACCCCCATCTTATCAGAGCTTGAAATAGTTTCTATTCTGCCCAAAATCGGTGTACCTTTTTTGAATTTTTTACCCATTATTTCAAAATCATGTACAGCAACGAACGGAATTGTAGCGCCTTCTAAAGTTCCTTTTGTTGATTTTAGATGTTCTGCAATTTTTATGCGTATCGGAATTTGTTTTTTTGTAAAATCATAACGGGTTTTTGCTTTAATATGTCTGACTTTTCTTGTATCTATTCTTTTTTCTATAAAATAATCATCAGGTATTTCTTTTTTTGTAATGGATATTCCGGAAGCACTGCTTACAAAATCATCATCAACTAATTCATCCTCTATTAGTTCTCTTTTATATTCACCTCGTTTAAAAATTCCAAGTCTAAAAACAGAATCCTTATAACCGTCTTGTTCAATCAATTCATCTGTAATAGGAGTTTCATTTTTTACTTTAACGGGTTTTATTTTTTTGTGAAAATGCTTGCTTTTTAAAAGTTCGTCCTCAATAACAGCATTATCTGAATCTGTATTTGCTATATTATCTTCAGCAAATACAGGCGTAACAAATAATAAAACTGTTAAAATTAAAAATATTTTTTTCATTTTAGTAAGAATAATTTATTTTTTTAGTTGAACCTGATTCGATTTTTTCTAATAATTTCATTCTGTTATTTCTTGAAGTTAACAAGAAATTTTGATAATAAATATTATCTTTGTATTCATTATCAACCAAAATAGATGGATATTTAGTATAAATATACTCGTAAATCAGCATCATACGTCTTGATACTAATGTGTGGTTAGAAAAAATATCAAATCTGTACTGTTTTCCGATTTTATTCATAATAGTTATCAAAGCAAGCGGATTATAATCAGCATTAACCATGTAATCAACAGCTAATTTATCAGCTTTCAAGTCATACTTGTTTGGAGAAACCCAATAGTTAAGTATTGAAATATAACCTCTGATAATACCTTCGTATGTATCAACACCATGAGCAATTGAATGGCTTAAAACCGCTGCTAATTCGTCGTCGTTGTCAATATAAGGGATAATAACAGGTTTTACCCAAACAATCCTGTTTACAGAACTTACATCTGTCCAAAAATCTCTTGTGTAAACTCTGTTTATTGCCATAAATGTTAATCTTTTTTCAATACGGTTAGCATTCAAAATACTAAAACCAACAGAATTCATACGTTCCTGTAATTCGTTTGTTGTTTTGACATCCCAAGCATGTGCCGGTTGTAAAATTAAAACAAACAAGACTAAAATTACATTTACTAAAAATATTTTCTTCATTTTAAAATCCCTTTTCTAACATATTTATAATATCGCAAAAAGATTTAAACTGATAATGTTTAATTAATTTTTTTTCACAATACATTTGTAATTTTTTTGTTGCAAAAAGTAAATCAGCCTTTTGGGCAACACATAAATCACTCGTTCCGTCACCGATATAACAAAAACTTTTTTCTTTTATTTTTTCACACTTACACATGCCTGCACCTATATCACATTTTGGATTGTGATATGGAAATTCTATTCTAAACTTATTATTTTCACGGATTAAATGATTTGCATAAAATTTGATATTTTTTATATTATATTTTTCCAAAGTTTTTTGTATAAATAAATCAAATCCATCGCTTAAAATTGTAAAGTTAATATTTTTGGATTTTATATAATTTAAAAAATCTGAAAAATATTCATCAATTTCAATAGTATCAATATAATTATTCAACAGTTCGTCAGAGATTTCAGGCAGCAATTCAACTTGCCTGATAGCATTTTCCTGTGATGTTATTTTTCCTTCAATCCATAATTTTTCATATTCATACCATTTTGGTGATGCATACTTCTCAAAAAAAGTATTTACAGTATCTTTTTTCGTAATTGTTCCGTCAAAATCACAATATATTGAATTTATCTCAGGCATAAAGCAATTATACAATAAACAATTTTCTTGAAATATAAATTTTTTCTTTACAATCTGGACAGACAGCTATTTTTCGGTTACTATGGAATAAAGGAGATTAATATGTCAAAATCAGTACTGGTTGTTTCGTCGAGTTTAAGAAATAATGCAAATTCTGAAATCCTTGCAATGAAAGCTTATAAAGGAGCAAAAGATGCAGGTCACAATGTTGATTATGTAACATTGAAAAATAAAGATTTAAAATTTTGTAAAGGATGTTTAGCTTGTCAAAGAACTTTGAAATGCATAATTAATGATGACGGAAACGAAATTATTGAAAAAATAAAAAATGCTGAAGTCATAATATTTTGTAATCCTATATATTATTACAACCTTTGCGGACAGCTAAAAACATTATTAGACAGATGCAACCCTTTATTCAATGATGATTACAAATTTAGAGATATTTATTTAATAACAACAGCCGCAGACAATTATCCGTCTGCAGCGGATTCAACTGTAAAAGCACTTATGGGTTGGATTGATTGTTTTCCAAATGCAAAATTTAAAACATTTTTGAATGCAGGCGGAGTTAATGAACCTGCAGAAATTAATCAGCACCCTCAGTTAATAGAGGATGCATATAACCTTAGTGCTAATGTATAAATTTATCAAATATCAGCGAAAAATGAGTAACCTAATGGTTACTCATTTTTTGTGTTTTGGATTTTTGTGGGGGAATGGGATAAACAATTATATTTTTGTGTCAATACATTCATTTACTTTTGGAAAATAAAAATATATTCATGCTGGAATATTGAAAAACCGCCTGCAAGAGCTCTATATCTCCATAAAGGAGCTTTTCTGCCTTTTGCTCTTTCGTTTCCTTGAATATCTTTTACGATAATTGATTTTAATTTAAAGCCAAGATGTTTCATTCTATCCATACATTCAAAACCTAAAGGTTGAACTTCTGAATTTTTATAGCTATCGCCGATAATTAATGCTGCAAAACGCCCTTTTTCAAGTAAATCGTAACCGTTTTTAGCAACTTTTTCAAACAAATCATAAAATTCTTCTGTTGAAGCACAGTTAGATAAGTCTTCTTTTTTGTCAGAGAATTTAATAATATCATCATATGGAGGATGAAGAATTAAAAGTTGAGCTTTTTCTTCACCCATAACGTCCAATCTTGCCTGAATTTTATCTATAATTTCATCACTTGCTGAATCTCCGCAAATAAGGTTCATTTCTGTAACAAGTTCTTTTGCGGTAAATTTTTTGCTTACGGAATCAACCAAATCTTGTTTTAGTTCAACTCCAATACATCTGCGGCCTTCATTTAAAGCTTCTATGCCTGATGTGCCTGAGCCAAAAAACATATCTAAAACAACATCGCCTTTTTTCGTATAACGCTGTAAAAGCTGTTGTGCAATTTGAGGTATATAATTTCCATGATATTCGTTAGAATGTCCGCCTGTTTTCAAGCGTGTCGGAAACTGCCAAAAAGTATCTGTTTTAATTTCAGGATAATTTTTCCATTCCTTTAAATTAATATCATTATAAGCAGTTGTTTTAATCGGATTGGTAGTAACAACATTTAAATCTGCTTTTACCTGCACTTGTTTTAATTTTGTTTTAGCCATCAGTCTCTCTACCCTTCTAACACAAGTTCTGTATCTTTCTTGTGTCCTAATAATACAAAATTTCGTGGTTCACATCATCAAACAAAAAGAGGATATTAATAAAATTTTTATACTTAATATAGGGGATAAAATTTATTAAAAAATTTTTTTAAGTTAAAATTAAATTATGGCGAGAATAAAACAACTATCAAAAAATTTAATAAACCAAATAGCGGCCGGAGAAGTTATAGAAAGGCCTGTTTCTGTTGTAAAAGAGCTTGTAGAAAACTCAATTGACGCAGGAGCAACAAAAATCAGTATCGAAATTAATAATGAATGCAGAAATATAAGAGTTGCAGATAACGGTTGCGGAATTCATCCTGACGATATTATGCTTGCTTTTTCAAAACACGCAACAAGCAAAATACAAACAGTTGATGATTTATATTCTATTGAGACACTTGGTTTTAGAGGTGAAGCACTATCCAGTATAATTTCAATCTCAAAACTTTCCTGCACAACAAGAACTAAAGATTACGATTACGGTTTCAAAATAGAATGCGAAAATTCAGAAGTAAAAAAATCTGAAGTAGGATGTGCAATCGGTACGATAATGTCAGTAAAAGATTTATTCTACAATATCCCTGCCAGATTAAAATTTTTAAGAAACGAAAAAACAGAATTTTCTTACATACACGAACTTATTCAATCACTTGCATTAATTAATTCTAATATTGCTTTTGAATTAAAAAATAATGAAAAAATTGTTTTAAAAACTAATGGTATAGGAAATCTTCTTAACACAATTAAAGATTTATATTCAAAAGATACTGCGGACAATTTAAAAGAAGTTTTTAAAACAGACGAACTTTCAGGTCTAAAACTTTCAGGTTACGTTTCTACACCTGATTACACCCGTTCAAGTAAAAAATATAACATTTATATAAATTCAAGAACAGTGAAATGTCTCATTTTTCAAAAAGCAATAGATACTGCATATAAAAACTTAACCGCAAAAGGAAAGTATCCTTTTGTAGTGCTAAATCTGGAAATTCCGCCAACTGACGTTGATGTAAATGTTCACCCGACAAAAAAAGAAGTTAAGTATAAAAATACGAACCAAATTTTTAGCTTTATTTACTCAGGAATTGACATGGCTCTTTCGAATTACACTGAAAGACCTGTAACAAATACTATAAGCGCAATTGATTTTCAGCAAAAAATTGAACAAAAACCTTCAGAAGATATTTATGTAAGCGATTTAAATCCTATTAAACCTGTTCAGGATGTATTTTTAAAGCCTATAAGAGAAGTTCCGTCTGCACAGAAAACAATTGAAACATCAAAAAAAGAAATTAAATTTGAACCGCAACAACAAAGTATAATTGAATACAATAATTCATCTGAAGAAGTAATCGATACTGATAAAATAATAGGTCAATATAAAAAGACATATATTCTTATTGAAACAGAAGACGGACTTGAAATTGTTGACCAGCATATTGCGGAAGAAAGATATATTTACGAAAAATTAAAAACACAAAAAGAAATAGCTTCACAAATTTTATTTTTATCTGATGTTATAGAAGTTTCTCCGACAGAAGCTCAATTAATCAGAGAAAATAAAAATAAATTTGAGCATTTTGGCTTTGAAATAGAAGTTTTAAGCGATACGGAAGTTACTTTCAAAAAAGTACCTCAACTGCTTGCTAAGGTAAATACAAAAGAAATTCTTTCAGATATTTTGGAAAATCTTGAAGGTGATATTGCAGGATTAGAAGAACATATTTTGATAACTACTTCTTGCAAAGCTGCTGTAAAAGCAGGTCAAGAATTATCACTTTTTCAAATGCAGGAATTAATCAAAAAATGGCGCAAATGCGAAAAACCATATACATGCCCGCACGGACGTCCGATAAGAAAATTAATTCCTCATAAAGAACTTGCAAACTGGTTCCAAAGAAATAAATAATTAGATAATTAATATAAGCTTAATTGAAATAAGATTAACCCAATGTATAAAATTTATAAAAAATTCTAATAAAGTAATTTATTAAAATACAGGTATAACGCATCCTGTAAAGCTTTTGGTTATTATCTATCATAAACTTTATCTTTGATGTGCAGACCTTCAAGATACCACACCACATCATATCATATAGCGATTATGACTGAATTTGAGCCTTGTTACACTATCTTTACAATTGCTTACAATCATTATCTTTGTAAAATTACTAAATTTTTCTATTTTTTATTTTAAAGTACAAATTTTAAGTTAAAAAAAAATAAATATCGTATTAAACAACACAACATTTAATACGATATTTATTAATTCTGATTAAAATTTTTCAGAGAACTGTTTCTTAATAAATTATTAGTGTGGATAATTTCCGGATCTATAAGTACCACAGAACCAGTATCCGCTAGAAGTACCGCCCCAAGGGTCATATGGATTAGTATATCCGCCACCGCCGCCATGAAGACTTGAGCCATAACCATTGAAACCAGCTTGATTATGACCTGAGCCACCCTGACTAAGCTCATTAACCATATTGTTATAATTAGTATCATTTACGTTATTATTGTTGCCAGAACCGCCGGTATTAGGAGTATAAGTAACAATTATATCATCACCATCTTGCTCAAAACTATAAGTACCATTGTTATTTACATCCCCATCTACATGGGTTACGCCATTACTATCAAGCCAAATAGTAACAGTATTACCCGCTAAATCAGTTGTTGTCACACTAGTCTGCGTATTACCGTTTTTATCTGTAACTTCATTTATTGTCGCAGGAGCACCATTGGTACCATCGTTTGTGTATGTTGTTGTAGTAGTGGTACCGGTTTTAGCATCGTAATAAACCGTTTGAGTATTACCATAATCATCGTGCAATCCAGTTGTTGTTTGATTACCGTTTCTATCAGTTATCGTATATGAACCATCAGGATTTTCTGTTCTTATTTCTGTTACGTTTCCATCTTTATCTTTTGTTGTTTGAGTTTTACCATCTGCAGATGTTGTTACTGTCGAACCATTTGGATAAAGTACCTCTATTGAACCATCATCCTTATGTTTCTCGTACGTATATTTTGTGGTTGTTGAACCACCATCCTTTACGGTTTCTGCATATACAATAGTCTTACCATCGGCAGATGTTGTAACTGTTGTTGTAACAGTCTTACCATCTTCAGTTGTTATAACAGTTGTTGTAACAGTCTTACCATCTGAATATGTTGTTGTTGTTGAACCATCAGGATTTTGAATTGTTGTTGAGCCATCTGTATTTTGTGTCGAAGATGTGCTATTAGCGTTATAATCAGGATTTTTTGGTTGTAAACCAAATGTATCATCTAATTTATCCGCATTTGAACTCTTATCATCTTTTTGATTAGGATGCCATACAAAACCAACCTGATAGCCGTCATTAGAGTTGCCAGATGTGTTATCTGTCCAGGTATACTTGCCAACTGTTACATCCCAAGATGAGCCGCTAAAAGAATTTGGCAAACTGGTATCAAAAAGTCCCAATGCGGTATTTAATGTACCAAATAAATTTACATTAGTAGAACCAAAAGTAACAATTGGATGATCATTTTTATTTAAAAAGTCATGAAATGGTTGATTATCTGTTAACGGATTGTATGGATTACGACCGTTTTGCCAATTCCAACCATATGGATTCGGTACGCCTCCATTTCCGCCGTTACCATTATCATTGCCACCGGTACCATCACCGCCATTACCACCGTCGCCGTCGTCGCCGCCGTCGCCGTTTCCGCCAGTATTTGGTGTTCTTCTTGTTCCTGATGCATTTGGATTATTATGCGGTTGATTTACATTTGAAGTTGTCTCATTATTTTCTTTTGTATTTTTTAATAATTGATTTGAATCAAGAGTTTTTGCTGTTGCTATGGTTGTACTTGATGTAGTAATAGGTACATCTTTTGCATTTGTATTTATTACTATAGTTTTACCGCCAACACTTGTTTTAGCTACTGTTTTATTGTTTGCGGTCTTAGTTGTTGTTACTTTTGCGTTTAAATCACTTTTGAGTGTTGATA
>CAYLHN010000018.1:0-20452 GCA_964383455.1 uncultured Muribaculaceae bacterium
CTAAGGAATTTTCGTGCATTTAAATGCACGCTACAAGCTTTTACAAGTTGAATGGTTGAACAGTTGAATTGTTTAACAGTTTTTCTTAGTGCATTTAAATAATTAACAAATTTGTTTAATAGATTAAAACCCTTACTACAAGCGGTTTTACCCCCCCGGAATCTTAAATTCAGTCATATTCTGTCTCCTTTTTACTTATTATTTACTCTATCATTATTTAGGTTTTTTCTTACTTTGTCAATCCTTGTAATCTATTTATTTTACATTTATTTATATTCTTAGTGCCTTAGTGCCTTAGTATCTTAATGCCTCAGATGTTCACAGTTCAAATTTCATAAGATTCAGGCTGTACTGAACGTTGATATTTAACTTTCGGATATCCAAACAACATTACATAAGATAATTTATGATTCTTTGGTATGTTAATTATTTTCATAACTTCTTTACTCAAGGGTAAAGTTTTGAAGGCAAATCCGCACCATAAAGTACCTATACCTAAAGTCTGAGCATACATTTCAAAATAACTCAGCGCAATAACAGGGTCAATGTCTGCACACGGAGCAGATTTATCTGCAGAAACTACAATCATGTGAGGAGCGTTTCTGAATACAACATCTTTATCCGCTAATACAGCATCTTTAAAACCTTTTAATCTTCCGCTCAAAGGTATAAATTTCAATATGAATTTCAATTTTTTATACAACAATTCTTTTATTGTTGACATTTTATCCATACAATCAACAATTGTAAAATGCAAACCGCGATAATTTACACCTGTAGGAGTATAATTCAAAATATTTTTAAGTTTTTGAAGTGTTTCTTTATCAATATTTTCTTGTTTAAATTGCCTGCAGCTTCTGCGCATTTTGATTAAATTTTCCAATTGAACAGGATTTGGCATATCTTTGCAATCGGAAGAATCTTGAGGATTTTTGCCAAAAACCGAAATTGCACCTGTCGGGCAAATTGCAAAACAATGCTGACAACCGATACACGCAGAAGAATTTTTAACTTGCGGAAATCCTTCGCTATCTGTATCAATAATATTTACTAAACAATCACTCTTACATAAACCGCATTTTGTACATTTCTCTTTATCAACCGTAAAATTTAATTCCTTCATATATTCTCCTTTTTTTAAATTATACATTAAAAATCATATAAACAGATTATTTTTATTTTCAAAAAACATGTACAATATAATATATTATGACAGAACATGTAACAACAAGAAAAAAATACGCAGACTTTTCAGCAGTTTCAATGACTGAAAAAAATCCAAAATTTGTAGAAGCAACATCCAGAACGGATAAGTTATATGAAACTGATTTCGAATCAAGAGCTTCATTTGTTCGGGATGAACACAGACTTTTAAATTGTACTGCTTACCGCAGAATGAAAAATAAAACTCAAGTATTTTTCGCAACCGACAACGACCACATTTGTACAAGAATTGAACACGTTACACACGTTGCAGCAATAGCGGAAATCATAGCAAAAGGTTTAAAATTAAATTATGACCTTGTAAATGCAATCGCAATAGGACACGATTTAGGACATGCACCTTTCGGCCACCACGGCGAACACATTTTAAATGATTTAGTGCAAAGACTTGGAATTTGTGTCAGATTTTGGCATGAAGGAAACAGTTTAAATTTTGTAGATAATTTGGAATTATTACCTGATTACAACGGCAACATGCAAAATCTAAATTTGACATATGCCGTAAGAGACGGTATTGTCTGCCACTGCGGTGAAGTAAACGAAAAATGCCTAAAACCGCGTGACGAATTTTTTAATCTTACGGATATTCAATATGCAAGCCATGTAATGCCATTTACATATGAAGGCTGTGTTGTAAAACTTTCAGATACTATTGCATACCTCGGCAGAGATATCGAAGACGCAATTATTTACAATATCTTGAGCGATAAACAACTAAATGAAATTAAACAAATTATATATTCGGCATTCCCTAATGACAAACTTCACCAAATAAGCCCTAAATTAATTTCTTATCATTTTGTAGAAGATTTATGTCAAAATTCTAATCCTGAAGAAGGTCTGAAATTTACTGATAAAACTTTTGAAATGATGAAACTTATAAAAGAATATAACACTGAAAATATTTGCGGACACGCAAGGCTTCAACCGTTCAAAAAATATGCAACATTAGTTTTGGAAACAATATTCGAAAAAATCGACACCTATTTTTGCGATGATATTTTAAGAGCCATTGATGAAGACTCAAAATTATACCCTACACTTACAACTTATTTCAAAAAATGGCTGATTAGATATACCGCAATAGATTTAGAAGAAAAAGCTAAAAACAAATGGGCAAATAAAATAGTTTACGATTACAAATCACAACAGTTCTACCGTAAAGCAGCTGTTCACTTTATATCTGCAATGACAGATAAATTTGCAATAAAAATATTTAATGAAATTATAAGTTTTAATTAGAAACAAACCCGCAAAAAGCGGGTTTATTTATTTTCAAAAATAGCTTTTAAATCTTCATCTGGCGTAGAAATAGGTTTTATTTTAAACTTATTTATCAGCATTCTCATAATATTTGGCGAAACAAAAGCGGGCATACCCGGGCCCAAGCGAATATTTTGGATACCTAAATACAACAAGGTAAGCAGAATACTAACACTTTTTTGTTCATACCAGGAAATTACAAAGGATACAGGCAGAGAACCTATACTGCAATTTAATTTTTTTGCAAGCTCTCTTATTATTCTGATTGCAGAATATGTATCATTACACTGCCCCATATCCATAATTCTTGGAATATCCTCAATTTTATCCGTAAAAATATCATTAAAACGATACTTTCCGCAAGCATATGTCAAAATCAAAGAGTCTTTCGGAATTTTTCTTACAAACTCCGTATAATAATTTCTGCCTATTTTAGCACCGTCACATCCGCCTACGATAAATATATGTTTTATTTTACCCTGTTTATACAAATCAATTATTCTGTCAGACAAAGAAATAATAGTATTACGCCCGTATCCGACCGCCAAAACATTACCCCCGTTTAAGCCTGTTCTGTGTTGTGTTGTTTTGTAACCGCCAAGTTCAATTGATTTTTTTATAATCGGTTCAAAATTTTTATCAGAACTTATATGTGCGACTTTTGGAAAAGCAACAACAGATGTTGTAAAAGTCCTGTCAGAATAACTGTCTTGAACCGGCATCATACAGTTTGTAGTAAACAAAATCGGAGCTGGAATATTTTCAAATTCTTTTTGCTGATTTTGCCAGGCAGTACCAAAATTTCCTTTTAAATGAGGATATTTTTTAAATTCAGGATAAGCGTGGCAAGGAAGCATTTCACCGTGAGTATAAATATTCACACCTGAATCTTTTGTTTGTTGAAGCAATAATGCCATATCATTTAAATCGTGTCCTGAAATTACAATAAAAGGCCCTGCTTCAATATCCGTACTCACAAATGTCGGAACAGGATGCCCGTAAGTTGCTGTATTTGCTCTGTCCAGTAACTCCAAAGCCTTTAAATTAACTTCACCTGTTTTTAAAACTAAAGCCCCCAATTCATTTAAACTCATTTTTTTCGAAAGAGCCTGCAATGCCTCATAAAAGAAACTATCAACGACTTCATTTTTGTAATTAAACCTTCTTGCATGGTAAGCAAAGGCCGCCATGCCCTTTATTCCAAACAAGATAATAGACTTTAAACTTCTGATATCATCATTTTCATTCCAAATGTTTTTTATATCAAAAGAATCATCTGAATAATATGCATTTTTTATAATATCTAAATACTTTAGAAGAGATAAATCATCAAAATTAACGTTTGTTATTGTCATAAATAATCCGTTTATAATCAAATTTGTATGCTTTTCATTTCGTTCAGCACCATTTGCCATATCAACAAGCGCACTTACAATTTTATCCTGTATTTCAGCCGTTTCAGCGGTTTTTCCGCATACACCCGTTAAACTGCAAAATTTTGAATCTTTAGTTTGTTCACATTGGTAGCAAAACATATTTTATACCCCTTATTTCTTTTTAATTTCAAAATATAATAATTAATAAACTTTGTCTTTATTCACTCGGGTAAAATTTTAATTGTGCTAAAAACTTACCTTACTAACCGATTAAAAATTTATTTTATTTTTTAAGATTTTAGTATTATGAACGAAGTAAACCATTTATTAAAAGCTCTTGGTGAAAATATAAAGTTAAAACCCTCAAAATGGATTTCGAAATATCTTTTTGCATCAGGTAAGAAAAAATGGCTTGCCAATATTGTTCCTGCAGAAATATTAAATCACAGTATACACGATATTGTTGAAACTCTTGTTACTATAAATGAAAGCGGAGAGTTTTATAAAGAATTTCCCGACAATGTCAATACACCCGATTACGGTCATAATTGGGGAAGACGAGCAAATTATATAGAAATAAACAACAGAGCGATTGCAGAAATGCATAAAAATAAATCTAAAAACGGAATTTTAAGTGCTATAAAAATACTCCCTGCAATTCCGCCGTCTGCAAAAAGCTGGGCAAATTGCATTATTTTATCGCAAATTTTTCCAAATATTTACGGTGACGGACATATAAAATCAACAAGTGAAGAAAATTCTATTTACGGAATAAAACTAAATACCGGATACAGCAAAAATATTATAAATTTTGACATCACAAAAAAAATATCGGCTGAAGAACAGTTTATTGCCTTTAACAAACTTGCATATATCCATGGGTTAAAAACAGGTTTCAGAACCGTAATTTCTGCAGACCAGATTAAATATATTAATGAAGACGGCGAAGAAGAAATTTTTAAATGGCATAATCCTGAACACGAAGAAGCCTTTATAAACGAACACGTTAAATTAATCAAATTAGGCTTTGAGGCAATTTTCGTAGATTCAGCAAAGCATATCGGCGGATATGATATGGAAAATTACGCAGGAGTCGGTGCACTTCCGGAATACCACCAAATGCAATATATTTTGGATGAAATAAGAAAACGCTCCGGATGTCAAACCTTAAGTATTGCGGGAGAAAAAACAACAGAAGATTTTCCGAGATACGAAAATTTAGGATTTACAACAGGAACCGCCTATATTTCAGCAGAAGATATTAACGAAATAAAAAAATGGTCGCATGAATTAAAATACAAAACAAATTATGCGCCAGGAATTGAAGTATCTAATGACAACGATGAAGGCGGAAGAAGCTACGAAAATCGCCTGCACAGAATTCATAATGTACTTTTCGGGTACGAATTTCCCAGCGATAAACTTCCAAGCTTTATGCAAATGGAAGATTTATTTCCGCTCAGGTATGACACAAGTACTCACCATCTTATGATGTCAAATCCGTCCTATTCTCTGAACAAAAAGCCGAAAAGCCATTGGGAAGAACTATTCGCAAAAGAAGACGGAAGGAATTATAACAAAGAAGTCGCAAAATTATTCGGTTACGCAATAAATTTATAAAAAGAAAGGAAACACAAAATGAGTTTTAACGCACTAAAAGAAAAAGGTACTCCACTTGACAAACAATTAAGAAATTGGCACGAAATAGCTAAAAAGCCATTCAACAAAACCGAAGTTGACTGCTATTCAAGAACAAGACAAATCCTTATGAACGGAATTGAGGTTGAAGCTTGGAATTTTAAACACAATTTTTCAAGAAATACAACCGATGAGGAAGTTCAAGAATTTTTAGCCGTATCAAAAAGAATAGAAGACGCTCAGCAAACAACAGTAAACTGGTTAACTCCCGCAGATCAATCCGTACTTGAAACGACATTGGGATATGAACAGGTTGCGGTTGAAATGACCGCATGGATGGCTCAAAATGAACCTGACCCATATGTTAAAGAAACATTTGATTTTGGTCTTTTGGAAGACTTTGACCATCTTTACAGATACAGTCAATGGGCATATATGGAACACGGTATCAGTCCTAATGCAATATTGCAGGGCAATACCGATGTAATTCTCGGACGTCCTACACAATATCATCATAACTGCAATATAGTAAGACTTAGAAAACCTTACGATAAAACAACTGCAGCACCTCAAACAAAAGTAAACATATACACTCTTGTTGCAGGTGAACAGCAAACTCATAATTTTTATGCAGAACACGGCATGCAATACGGAAATCAATGCATTAGAGAAACTTATGCAGAAATTAAAGACGTAGAAGAAGAACATGTTACAATGTACGAATCTCTAATCGACCCTACAGAATCATGGTATGAAAAACTTCTTTTACACGAATTTACCGAAGTTTGTACATATTATACCTGCATGCAGGATGAAGTTGACGAAAGACTTAAAAAAATATGGGAAATGTGTCTTGATTTTGAAATCGGACATTTAAAAATAGCTGCTGATATTTTCAAAAAACGTGAAAAACGTGACCCTGAAGAAGTCATCGGCTCAGATATTGTAATGCCATGCAGATTTATGTCTCAAAAAGAATATGTTGCTAAAGTGCTTAATGAAGAAATTCAAAAACGTGTTACAGCCGATAAAGGATACGCAGATTTAAAAGACCTTCCTCAAGATTGGCCAAGCTATGCTATTCAGGAAAAAGCTAACGAAGAAGGTTCACCGACAGAATCAGTTATTAAAATTATTACTGCTGCAAAAGGCAGAGATTTGGTTATAGCAGGTAAAGAACTCAAAAATCACCAAGCAAAACTACTTGAAAAAAGTTTAGAATTAAATGTTCAAGCACCTGACACCGTATCAGTGGACGAATTAAAAGAAATGATGAAAGAAGAAGAAATCGTTCACGAATGCAAATAATTACTTCATAATCAACAAATAGAAAGGCTCAAAGCAAAACTTTGAGCCTTTTTATTTTGGTTATTACATTTGGTTATTATTTTAAATAATGATTTTTACCTGCACCGAATGCATTTTTAGCAATTTCAACACCGCCGTATGCAGTTAAACCTAAAGATGCAGCTTTTGAAACAGTACCTTTTGTCATAATAGCTGCTGCTGATAAAGCTAATGGAACAACATTAGAAACTAATGATTCAGCAAAGCCTTTTATGTAGCCTTTTGTTGAATTAAAGAAATTTCTTACGCCGTTGAACATTTTACCGTTCATTTCAGCAGAGAAACGAACATCTTGAATTTTGCTCATTATAGCGCTTGGTTTATCTAAAGATTTTGAATCTTGAAATGCATCAAGTCCGCTTGCTGCGATAGCTTCTCTTTTTGCTTCGCCTGCTCTTACTTTAGCAAGTTTGTGAGCATCGTATGCAATTGCTGCAAGACCTACATAACCTGCAGTTTTTGCTGCACCTGAAGCTAATTTAGAACCAAAAGTTTGTGGTTTTGCTGCTGTTGTTGCTGCTGCTTGGCTTGGTACTGATGTTACGTTAATCATTTTTATTTCCTTTTATTCCTTTTTACTTATTTTGCGAATCTTAATAATACTTTGTTTGCGATGTCTGCTTCTTGAGAACCTTGTTTTTGCTGAGACATTTGAGTTAATAATTTGTTTGTAAACTCATCACCTGTTACTATATTTGCCTCTAAAGCTGCTAATGATAAACTTCTTACACTTAACTCAGGATCTTGTAACATTTTGTTTGTTAATGCTGTTAATGCCGGATTGTCTTTCCTTTCTGAATCTTCCTGAAGTCTTGCTACTACGTCTTGTCCTGCCATTAATCTTAATTTTGAATCTTGTGAGTTCAAGTAGCTTTCTAAGTTTCTTACATAATGGTCGGTTAATTCCATTTTTGGCTTGTCAGAAGAAGTATTTTTAGCTATTTTTTCTATTGCTGAAACAAGTTCTTTTGGTATTGCCATTTCTGTTTTTATTGGATTTGTTTGAACTTGTTGTTCTTCTTTTTGTCTTTCAGGTTCTTTAGCCTTTTGTTCTGCTTTTGGAGTTTGTATATTTTGAGCCTTTTCGTTTTCTTTGTTTATATTTGCCATTTGATTTGCAAGGGCTGCTTGATTTAATTTGGTAATTGCCGGTGCTGCAAAACTGTTTAAATAATACGCTGCAGGATAACATCCGTTATTCAAAACCATTGTCGGAACCATAGTAACAGGAACTGTCATATGTCCAACGCTTGGTGAACCTGCTTGAATATTTACACTTTTACAACCTTGTGGCTGTACGTATTGTGATACGTTTTGCATTAACCTTAACCTTACCTAAATAATTTTTAAACCTTACCTACATTTATATAAAGTCTAAAACCATGTAAAAATTGCCTTTTTAGCCAAATTATTAAGAAATATTAAGCAAATATTTTTACAAAAATTTTTGGTTATAATAAATTTATGAATCAATTTCAAAAAGAGCTTCCAAAAAGATTATGTTTAAATTGTGGTAAATGCGGAGAAAAGCTTCCTGAATCGGCTTTTTCTGAAATCCCTGACGGATGCGGATATGAAGGATATTTGTTTTTAAAAAAAGAAGAACATAAACAAAAAGTAAGAAAATTAAAAGAAGATTTAGTTTATCTTGATGTAAAAATTTCTAATGCAAAGGGTAATGCAAAAAAAATAAAATACCAAAAGGGAAAAGAAAAAGTTTTAAATCAGCTAAAAGAACTTGAAAAATTTGGCCCTATTGATTTTTAAATGTAAATTTTTCAAAAAAATAAGGTACTCAAAGTACCTTATTTTTATTTTATTTTATTTTTTTTCAAATCTATGCTAATACATTAATTTTATCTTTTTTTGAATTTTCATCATCGTGTAACAGGGCATTATGTCGAAAATGTCCTTCTTTTGCAACATCATTTATCACATCAACAAAATATTCACCAAGACTCAAAATTCCTACTTTTCCACCACCCATATATTTGCTTTCTTCGTAGCCAAAACTAATTTTCTTGTTTTCGTCTTTTGTATTAACTAGTTCTAACATATGATATTTGTCGTCATCTTTTGCTGTACCTTTATCTCTTAATTCGAGAACATCACCTTTGTGTACTTCATCTAATTTTTTTAGTGCATATTTTAAATCAATCAAATCCGTTTTAAACATGCGATCAAGAACATTTTGCATTGCTTCATTATTTTTTAATTTTGCCGTAAAATTTGGGGCTGTTGTATTATTTGTTATATTCATCTTTTATTCCTTTTCTAGTCTATACTTCTAATTTTTAAGCTAATAAATCGATAACATCTTTTTTAGCTTTTTGTCTTTCTTTTTCGTACTTTGCCGCATCTTCTTTCGGATCATGGAAAACTGCTTTATGAGGGTATTCACCTTCTGTTGCGATACTTTTTAATGTCTCTATAAAGAATGTTGGTCCAATTCTGTCACCGCTAAGGTCACGACGTGTATCGAAGACCTCACCAACATGATACCTTTTACTTTCATCTTTTGTATTAACTATAACCGAAGACAAAAGCGGAATACCGTCTTTTGTACGTTCAGGTCTAAGTTCCAAGGTTTCACCAATATGTGTTGTACTTAATTTAGCTAAAGCTAAACCATACTGTACTTTTTCTTTTGTATTCATTTTGTTAACAAGTGCTTTTAACTCATCGGTTTCTTTCAATCTTGCCGTAAAATTTGGGGTTGTTGTACTTGCTTGTACCGGTCTAATCATTTTTATTCCTTCCTTCTATATTGATTAATGTCTTTTTTACATTTATTTAAGTCCGATAAAAAATTTTTTTGCTATTACCATAAAATTTATTTTACATTTATTTACATCATAACAAATTTATTGATACATTGCATTTAAGAATTCATTATATACGTCTGAAGTATACCTTCTTGAGGCTTCTGAGGTATTGAATACGTTGTTATAATGACTTGCCACATCGCCGTATGTTGAACGATTTTCACCATGTTCCATCAAATCATGGGTATTTGAATACGGACTTAATGGGAACAAATCATGCATTTGCATGTAAACAGGTAATTTCCATCCCGGTTCTCTGTATGCATTTAAAGAATTTTTTATTCTGTGCAATCTTTGTTCAAAAGACATTCCGCCTCTGTCATTATCGTCTGAAACAACAGGCCCTGCTGCGTATTCATCATTCCATCTTTGTTTATCGTATTCGTGCATTACACTTTGGAAATTGTCAGCCCTGCCCCAGTCATTACCTGCAGTTAAGCCCATTTCTTTAAATCTTCCGTTTGTATCACATTTTTCACCGATTAAAGCAATATCATTTCTGCCTGTATTTGCTCTTATTTGTTGAGTAATATATTGCATTTGTTGGAAATTAGGTACTGAACCTGAACCGCAATAATTACCCATATCCCAGTTTCCGACATGCTTTGCACTGTCAAAATATATTGCGTCAAATCCTAAATCAACTGCCCAGCAGCAAGCATCAATAAATGCTTTTTCGTGTTTACCCCAGTCAAAAGGTTCACCCTTTACAGTCATTTGACCTGATGATAACGGCATTCTTATACCGGTTTTTAAACCGCGTAAGTGAGCCATATCATTAAAGGCTTTTACTTGTTCGTCATCACCCATTCTTTGATTATCACGGCATAACTTATCTGAAGTCAAATTTTTAGAAATACCTGAGTGTAAATCTACGGTATATAGTGAAGAATGGCCTGTTTTTCCGTCATTATGACGATACATTGCAGGGTATAATTGCGATAAAATTATACAATTTGCGTTACTTTTTCCTGAAGGTGGAATTGCAGGAAGTAATTTCATAACATTCAATAAACCTTCGCTCTTTTTGTCACCTTCTGTTAAAGCAACCGTTCTTGGGTTGATTTCTATATAATTTGCACGTCTGCCCCATTTATCACCATAATTTGGCGTAGGAATATAAGATGGAATTCCCGGATAGCAGCTTGGCTGCTTATTCAACGTACAAATAGACTGAATAGCATCCATTGGCGAGCGTTTTAACAAGTCTTCAGGGCGTGTTGCAACCCATTTTTTCCAGCCTGTATTACCGCCTCTAAATAAATCTCTTTTCGTTTCATTGTCTTCGTAAACGTCATTATTGCCTTTTAAAATCCAAAATAATTTTTTTGCAGGCTGTTGATCACCGTAATAACCTTTAAAGTTAACCAGCGATTTATTATAAATTCCACTGAGTTCTAATGCAGAGGCTTTTACATGTTTTAGCTCTTTTGGTGTTGTAACTGCACCTTTTTGCGCCTGTAAAGGAACATAATTGTTCTTAATTGAATTGATTGCAGAAATTTTCATACAAAATTTAAGTAAGCTAAAAACAAAAATTGCCTTAATTTGCCATGATTATTAACATTTTTTTACATATTGTTTTTCGAGCATAAATTCGTTTAATTTATCCTCTAAATGTGTTGAAAATCTTTCATTTATTTCTTTTATAAAAAAGCACGGACTTGTTACATTTATTTCAAGTATTTTTTCATCAACAACATCTAATCCCGCCATTGTTATTCCCAGATTTTTTAACCCCTGCGCAACAACAGTAAATTTCTCTTTTTCACTTTCCGTAAGAACCGCTTTTTTGATATATTCATCACTATGAGTGTTAAATTTAAAATCATCACGGGTAGGAGTCTTTAAAACACATTCTTCAAGAACTTCACCGTTAAGAATAATAACTCTTTTATCGCCATATTGCACTTCAGGGATATATTTTTGAACCATACAAATGCTTTTGAAATTATTTGTCAACGTTTTGATTATACTTAAAGTATTTTTATCACCGTTTTTCAGGTACATAACGCCTGAACCAAAACAATTATTTAACGGTTTTAAAATAATTTCATCATGGATTTTTAAAAACTCTTCTATTTCATCTTTAGAAGCAGTAACAATATTTTCCGGCATAAATTCTCTGAATAAATTTGCGTGCAATTTTTCGTTAAAATCTCTTATTGCTTTAGTATCATTTATTATTTGAGTTTTTTCTCTGTCAACAAAATCAAAAATGTACGTTGCGTTTATGTAATCTGTATCTACAGGCGGATCAGGTCTAAAAAATATTTTTTCAAAATCTTCTAAAATAAAATCTTGAGCATGTTTTTCGTAAAAAATATCATTGTATTTTTCATAAGTTTGAAAACATTTTGCGCATCCTTTACCGTTTTTTAACGATAAATTATCTATTGTTGTTATATATGTTTCGACATTATTTTCCAGTAACCCTTTTACCATCCAAAAATTTGTAACCAACTTATTAAATTCAAAATATTTAAATTCAATTCTATCAATAACAACAAGCATCTTACGCATATTATACCTCTTTTCTAGAAAAATTTTATCATAAATAAAAAAGTCGGGGGGGTGTGTTTTTTTGAAATAAGAACGAACAAAAAAAAAAAAAAAAAAATAAAAAAAAGATAGAGATTTCAAAAGCTTCTTTATCGTTTACTGCAAGATCAGCAAGCATTTTTCTGTTAACAATGATATCAGCTTTTTTGCAAGCATTTACGAATCTTGAATAACTCATACCGTTTTCTCTAACAGCTGCGTTAATTCTTACAATCCATAATCTTCTCATGTTACGTTTTGTAGCTTTTCTGTCTCTGTAAGCATATTTTAAAGCTTTCATTACGGCAATATTAGCAACTTTAAATATTCTGCTTCTTGCGCCTTTGAAACCTTTAGCTAATTTTAATATTTTTTTGTGTCTGTTACGACATACATTACCACGTTTTACTCTCATTGTTCACTCCTATCTTGAATACTTCTTGTACGGTAATTCTTTTGAAACTAAATCTACTTGTGAAGCAGCTATTTCTGTTGTTTTAAACAACTTTCTTTTTCTGCTTGAAGATTTGTTTGCAAGTAAGTGACCAATACCGGCTTTTCTGCGGGTAATTTTACCTGTGCCGGTAACTTTGTAACGTTTTGCACCGGACTTGTGTGTTTTCATTTTTGGCATTTTCTTCTCCTTTATCTTTCTTCGAGCTTTCAAACGCTTGCCTGCTAAACCATTAGCGCCCTAATTGCCCCTCTCTGCGATAAGCATGGCATACCAACGCCATAACTTTCGACTTACTACAAAAAATTTTACTATATAAAATTATTTTTGCAATAGATATTTAAAAAGTTTAATAATTATAGTCTAAAATAATACAAAATCGGTAAGAACATTTAAACTTCAAATAATTTAAAGGCATTATAGGAACTTCTAACAAGAGGGGCTATTTGATATTTTTCAAATCCTGCTTGATGCGCAAGTACTTTTATATGTTCAAATTCTTCTTCCGTATAATATTTATCAACTTCAAGGTGCTGCTTTGAAGGTTGAATATACTGTCCGACTGTTAAAATATCACATCCGACTTTTTTTAAATCAAAAAAAGTTTGTTTAATTTCTTCCTCACTTTCGCCTAAACCAACCATTAAACCTGATTTAGTCGGGATGTCAGAATTGGTTTTGATATATTTTAAAACTTCAAGCGAACGTCTGTAATTACCCTGAGGACGTGCCGTTTTGAATAATTTTTCAACCGTTTCTATATTATGATTAAAAACGTCAGGGTGAGCGTTGATAATAATATCTAAAGCCTTTGTATCACCTTTAAAATCAGGAGTCAAAATTTCGATTTTAGTATCAGGTGTTAATCTTCTTATTTCGTAAATTGTTTGTGAAAAATGTTCTGCGCCGCCATCAGGCAAATCGTCACGAGTAACTGAAGTTATAACACAATATTTTAACCCCAATTCTTTTACCGCATTTGCAATATTTCTCGGTTCGTCGGGATTTAACGGTTCAGGTTTTTCACAGGAAATATTACAATAACGGCAATTTCTCGTACAAACGTTACCCATAATTAAAAATGTTGCCGTATTTTTTTGATAACATTCGTTTTTATTCGGACAGCGGGCATTTTCACAAACAGTATTAAGACAGTTTTGCTTCAAAATTGTTCTTACTGTTTTTGTTTTTTCTGTATCGATAATTTGTCTTTTTAAATAATCAGGAAGCCGTTTCATAAACTCATTATACTTTCATAAACGCCTTCAGAGTATGTAGGGTGAGCAAAACATACTTTCTTTAATTCTTCTGTACTTATTTCGTTTTGCATTGCTATTGCAAATTGATGAATTAACGCTGAAGCTTCTTTTGAAATTATATGCGCACCAATAATTTTATTTTCGTACGTCAAAACTTTAATAAAACCTTCTATTTCGTTATCACAATGCGCTTTCCCTAGAATTCTTATCGGAAAAACAGATTTTTGATAACTTCCTAACGGCAAATCCTGCTCATTTGCGCCAATCCACGCAATTTCAGGTGTTCCGTAAATTACACTCGGAACAAAAACATTATCAAAATGAATACCTGAAACTAAAGCTCTTGCCTGATACATAGCAAAATTTGCAAGCATTAATTGTCCGCAAGCATCTCCTATCACAGTTGCTTTTCCATTAAGTTGCGGTTTTAGCGGATTTCTGCCTATTGCAACAAGTACAAAATCAGGAGTCAAAATTTCACCATTTGATAAAGTAACTTGTTTATTTTCAATTTTTTCAATAGTTGTTGAAGTTTTTAAATTAATTTTTCGTGTTTTAAATAATCGTTCAACGTATTTTGAAATTTCTTCATCTGCAATTGCTAATGGTTTTGACGCAGCTTCAACAACAGTAACATCACATTCTATATCATTAAATATTCTTGCCCACTCAATACCTTCGGCACCTGCACCTACAATTAAAACATTTTGCGGTTTTTGTTTTAATTCAAACAAATCATCAGAATTTAAAATAAATTCACTGTCAAAAGGGTAATCTTTAAGAGGTTTTGGCACAGAACCTGTTGCTGCAATAATTTTTTCACAAATATATTTTTCTCCGTCTGCTTCAATTATATTATCACCCGCAACTTTAGCTTCTTTGTTTATAATTTCAACTTGTTTTGCTTGTAATGTCTTAGTAAGCCCATTCCGTAAAGCTTCTACAACTTTATTTTTATGCTCCATTACCCTTGTGAAATCGAATTGTAAATCGTTTGCGACAATACCTATATTTTCTGCATTTTTAGCGTCTTTGTATAAATCAGCAGAATGCATTATTGTTTTTGTCGGTATACAGCCTCTATTTAAACAAACTCCGCCTATTTTATCTTTTTCAAATAAAATGACTTTTTTACCATGATTTGCCGCAATTAAGGCGGTTGTAAAACCTGCAGGCCCTGCACCTATAATACCGTAATCATAATTCTTTTCCATACATTCTCCTATCTGGTATAAACTCTTGCCAAGCGGGCTTTTAAGTGACATAAAATTTCATAATGAATAGTATTCATAGCATTCGCCCAATCATCTACAGGTAAACTTTCATCTAATAGAGTTATTGTATCACCTGTTTTTGCATCAATTCCTGTAATGTCAAACATCATTTGGTCCATTGCCACATTACCGACTTGTTTAACTTTTTGACCGTTTAATTTTCCGTAAAATTTATTTGAAATAGAACGAGGAATTCCATCAGCATATCCTAAAGGTACTGTTGCAATTTTTGTAGGTCTGTTTGCGACAAATGTATGTCCGTAACTCACACCTTCTCCTGCTTCTATTTCATGAATATGAATTATTCTTGATTTAACAGCCATCGCCTGATGTAACTCAATTTTTTGAGCGTCAGAAATCAAATCTGGATAAAGCCCGTATAAACCAATACCACCTCTAACCATATTTGAAGTACAGTTGTAAATGTTACTTGAAATTATGCCGGCTGTATTTAAAATATGAAGTAAAAGTCCTTCGGTATTAACTTGTGAAACAATATTTTCCCAAATATCAAGCTGTTTTTGTGTTTTTTCATAAAATTCAGCATTTGCAAGATGTGAAAAAATTCCCTTCAAATCCATAAATTCACAATCCTGAACTTGCTTAATATAATTAACTGCATCACGAGGAGAAACACCTATTCTGTTCATGCCTGTATCAAGCTTAATATGAGTTTTAACAGGAATACCAAGCCTTTCATACGTTTTTTTGCAAGATTCTATATGTTCTTGCGTAAAACTTGTAACAGTAATATTATTTTCAACCGCAGTTGCTAAAGCCCAAAAAGGAACCGCACCCAACACAAGAATTTCTGCAGTTATTCCGTTTTCTCTCAGATTTAATGCCTCGTCAATTGATGCAACACCAAACATATCAACTCCGCAAGCCAATAGAGTAGGTGCAAGCATCGCAGCACCGTGACCGTATGCGTCAGCTTTCACAACTGCCAAAAATTTCATATCGGCAGGAATACAGCTTTTTAACGCTTTTATATTATTGGAAACGTTATCAATATTTACTTCTACCCACGAATCCCTATGTGCATTTATGTTTGATGTTCTTGAGATTTTCATTACTCTTTAAGTATAATTTAATCTTCATCGACTTTCAAGTATTTAACAAAATATGCACAAAAGGCAGGAAGTATGCCTGCGATAAACAAGATTTGTAAAACACCGTATTTTTGTGCTAAAAATCCCATTCCGCTTAACAGAACTCCTACTACGCCCCAGCAAAAACCGTTCAAAAATCCGCCGATAATACTTTTATACTGCGGTAGTTCTTTTTGTGCCAAAACCATTGTAATCGGGGTTGCAAGCATTAATATAAAAGCCATTAAAATAAAGTCTATTAACGCCAAAATCGGTAATATTTTATAAGTAAACACAAAAATTGTCATCATGACAGGCATAGAAAGCATTGAAATATATATAATTTGTTTTGTTCCAAACCATTTTTCAAATTTTGGACTCACTAATGAACCAATTCCACCTGCAAGCATAAATGCAAATAAAGCGATACCTATATAGAATGCACTGTGTCCATAATCTTTCCATAAAAATGGTAATAATATTGCGCAGCTGCTTGAAATTACTGCCTTCATAATTGCAATTAAAATAAGAATTTTTATCTGAACATTAGATAAAATAGCTTTAAATACATCTACAATGTTTCTTTTTTCAGGTTTTTTATCTATATTTGAAATTTTTGGTACACACGCAAACATTAACAGAGCCAACAAAATTCCGGGAATAGAAGTTAACGGCATTTTTTCAAGTCCGAAATATTGAGTAACACTTGCTGAAATCATCGGCCCGAACGCGTAGCCGATTGAACCCATACTCAAAAAAATTCCCATATTTTTCGTAAAATCTTCTTTTGTAAATCTAATTACAAAACCAATTCCCTGAGGATGGAAAATACTAACTCCCAAGCTTCCTAAAATTATAAATAAAGCCAAAGTCCATACATTATTTGCACTTGACGAAAACGGGAAAAATATAGCACTGAATAACAATCCCCAAAAAATAAACCCTCTTTTGAAAATACTATCAGCAAAAAATCCAAAAATAGGTTGTAAAAGCTGAGAAAATAATTGAGATATACTCATCAAAAGTGCCGCAATCCCCATAGAAATCCCAATTTTTGCCGCAATAAAGGGCATAATTGGGTTTAAAAATCCTGAATAAATATCAGTTGTAAAATGAGCTGCAGACAACCATGCAATAATCTTATTTTGTTTTAATTTTTCCATAAATTAGCTCTTAAAATGTTCAATTCCGGTCGTTACCATTGCAATTTCGTATGCATTACATTGATCAATAATTCTTTTATCATTAACAGAACCTCCTGATTGAATAACAAGAGCAACTCTGCCTCTTGCGGCCGCATGAATTACGTCAATTGTGTCAATTGCACTATCAGTTGCTAAAACAGCATCTTTTGTACTGTCACATGCATAATCCATAGCAGCTTGACACGCTTCCGCAAAAGAAGTTTCACCTTGCCCTATTGAAAGTGTTTTAAAATCTTTTGCTAGCACAACGGCATTGGATTTTGCATATTTTGCCACTTTAAATGCAAAAATTGCATCTTCCAACTGTTCTTGTTCAGGTTTTTTCTTAGTCTGTACTTTAAAAGAATCTTTTTTAAAATCTGCCCTGTCTGCGTCTTGTTCCAAAACTCCGAACGGTGTCAGTTTTAATTCTTGAGACACGGAAATCTTCACTTCTTCAAGCGGAGTATTTATTTTAACAATCTTTAAACTTTCATTTTTCTTCAAAATTTCTAAAGCTTCTTTATCAAAACCCACAGAAAGAACAAGTTCAAATTGGCTTTGTGCAATTTTTTTTGCAGTTCTTTCATCAACAATTTTTGAAAACCCTACGCATGAACCAATTGCACTCACAGAGTTACAATCTACTGATTTTGCATATGAATCAACAAGTGTTTTTCCCAGAGCAACTCCGCATATTAGTCCTGATTTTGTTAAGGCCGTAGCAAATACGTCAAAAAATTCTCCTAGTATTCCAACTAAGGTTGTCATATCAAGGTAATTTTTATATGTAAGTTCAGTGCCGTTTAAGATTTCCCAATCTATTGAGCCTTCATTTTTATACAAAGAGGCACCTTGTTGTTGATTTTCGCCTTGTTTAAAATCAACAATTTTTTCCAAATTATCAAGCATATTTGTTTTCCTTATTTAATTGCAAAGGTTACGTTTGCAACTGCAGTAACTTTCTTTTCAATTGAAGATAAATCGTTATAACCTGAATCGCTTACATCGTTTGAATCAACCGGTGTTATTTGGAATACGCCCATTTTTGCAGAACGAATTTTACCAATTCTGTTATGATTTGATTTTAACATTGATTTTGCTCTGTTTCTTGCGTCTGTTGTTGCATCTTTTAAAAGTTTAACTTTCAATTCTGCAAGCTGAGAATAGTGGTATTGCGGTTCTTCATAACTTGAAATATTAATACCTTTTTCTAACAATTCCTGATAATCGGTTGAGATTTCTTTGATTTTTTCAACATCTGAAGATGAAACTTTTACAGGCTGCTCATAGTTGTAATAATCTACAACGTTTGAATAAGAACCGTTTGGATTACTTTTATATGTTTCATAAGAATTTGCAAGTTTCACTTCGATTTGATCTTCTTTAAAACCTTTTGATAATAAATACTCTTTTACAACAGGCAATTGTTCTTTAATTGTTCTGTATGCCTGAACTTTGGTTGCTTCTCTTGCTTTAAGGCTGAAAGTCCAGTTTGCAGAATCTGATTTAACGATTTCAAAAGCTGAACCTGTTACGGAAATACTATCTTTTGAAAGATTATTTGTCGCAATCAGTGAAGCAAAAATTAAACCTACAGCTAAACATAAACCCAATATTGCCAATTGAAAATCTTTTAATTTTTCGTACATAATTAACCTCTTTCCACAACTGTTGCAATTAATTCGCCATAATTATTAACGTGACCGTCAGTTTCTTTTATTTCGTAATAAATTGTCGGATCTTCTTCTTTAGCCTTTTTTGCAGCAGCTCTTGCATCGTCAATTTCATTGTATTCACCTTCCAAATCAGGTGCAAATGATGTTTCTTTTTCTATAAATAATTGGTACATAATAATTCCCCCTTTAATTCTATTATAATACGAAAAAATATATAATTATATTTTTAATAAAATTTTCTATAAATGTAAAATATTGAAAAATACAACTATATTTAAGTTAATAGTAGATTTTCTAGCCACCAAAGATGGAATTCCCCAAGAAAGAATTGCACAATTTAATAAAGATATAGAAGAAGGTCTAAATGACAAGAAAATTTTAGAAGGTCACGCGACTATGGAAAAATTAATGACAAAATGAAATGACGGCTTTAAGAGCCGTCATTTTTATATTAGTGGCAAGATGTATTGTTTACGCCGTCAAGTTTTATAGATGGATTATCATTACAAATACCTTGATCATGTGTTTTTAAATAATCAAGATTACCATATTCGAGTGCCCACCAAGTACACTCTAAATTTTGCCAAATTAAACAATGTAATACTTGTCTATGAAAATCGGGGTATGCCTTTGCCGGCATTATACCCATTGAATCTGAAACAACAAATTTAAATACATCCGTCATGTCATTTTTACCCTTATTTACACCGTTAACATCAATGTATATTGTTGTTATACATATATCATCTTTATTGGCAACAGATTGGTCACAGTTCTTATAACCGTTATTCCAAGCCTGTGGCGCAAAAAATGTTATGCCATCAGGTAATTTATATATAAGTTCAACCCCTCCTTCAGGATGAGTAAATGAACCTTTTCTAAAATTATTGCAACTTGAGACATTATTACATAATTCAGATACTTTTAAAAATTCACCAACTCTTTTCATCCAACAAATGGAAAATTTATTTGCACATTGTTCATTAGATTTCCATTCTGATATAGGTCCATAAGTTGCAACAGCTCTATCATTTGCCTCATTTAACATCGAATATGCTTTTTTTAAACGTGTTACAGTTTCTTTGTCGCCTGTTGCGTAGTTTAAGTTTGGAAGTGTCAGCGCAGCAACAACGCCGATTATGCCGATTACTATGAGGGTTTCAGCTAAAGTGAAGGCAGTAAGGCGCTGAGGCACTAGGGCACTAAGGAGGGGTGTGAGTCGTGAGTTGTGAGTTGTGAATTGACCGTCATTGCGAGTGAAACGAAGCAATCCATTACAAAAGGCTCTAAGGCACTG